>JALNVG010000004.1 GCA_023227685.1 Bacteroidaceae bacterium | reverse complement strand
GCCATGTAAATGAATGATGTGACTACTTCCGGCACGTTCATGAAAATCATCCACGTTCTGCGTCACAATGGTCACATTGAAATTTTTTTCCATTTCAGCCAACAATTCATGGCCACGATTTGGCTTTGCCACCAACAATTGTTTACGCAAGCCGTTATAGAAATTCATTACAAGTTCAGGATCACGACGATAACCTTCGGGCGTAGCAACTTGTTCAACAGGATAATTATCCCATAAACCACCGGCGTCTCTGAAAGTACTAAAGCCACTTTCGGCACTCATTCCAGCACCAGTCAATACAACTAAATTTTTCATAAATCAATTTTTAATCTATAACAAAATTAAATAATATTCTGGAGAAAAGTCCCTCAAAACTATATTTTTATATTTATGATTAAAAAAGACGACAAAAAAACTCGGATGAGTTACAAAAAAATGATTTATTACTTTTCAATAAGAAATTTTATGGTATTAATATAACAAGATTAAAATAAAAGAAGTATTTTTGTATCTTAAATATTTATACAGATTGAGACAACGAAACTTTAAATCAACCTCTAATAACAAAATATGGATAAATTAAGTTATGCAATTGGGCTAGGAATAGGTCAGAATTTACGCGGGATGGGCACAAACGATCTCGTTGTTGATGATTTTGCACAAGCAATAAAAGATGTTCTTGAAGATAATCCTAAAGCCATTGAAGATCAGGAAGCACATCTAATTGTCAATAAGTATTTCGAAGAATTAGGAAAAAAAATGAGCAGCTCAGCTATTGAAGAAGGAAATAAATTTCTAGAAGAAAACAAGAAAAAAGAAGGTATTATTACTTTACCCAGCGGTTTACAATACGAAGTAATCACTGAAGGCAAAGGCAAAAAAGCCAAGGCTACCGATCAGGTTAAGTGTCATTATGAAGGCAAGCTTCTTAATGGAACAATGTTCGACAGTTCTTATAAGCGTAACCAACCCGCACAGTTCGGCGTGAATCAAGTAATTCCGGGATGGGTGGAAGCTCTACAATTAATGAGCGAAGGTTCGAAATGGAAACTTTATATTCCTTCCGAACTTGGCTATGGTGCACAAGGCGCAGGCGAAATGATACCACCTCACAGCACCTTGATTTTTGATGTAGAACTAATTAAAGTAATATAAATATAAATTTCAAAAAGAAAAAAATGAAAAAAGTTAGTATTTTAATGGTTGCTGGTGCTGCTTTAAGTTTTGCAGCATGCACGGCTCAGGCTCCTAAAGCAAATTTAAAAACAGACATTGATTCTCTGTCTTACGCCATCGGTATGGCAAACACACAAGGTTTGAAACCTTATTTAACCGGACGTTTAAACGTTGACACTGCTTACATAAATGAATTCATCAAGGGTGTTACGGATGGTACAAAGAAGACCAGCAAAAAAGAAATCGCTTATATGGCAGGTTTACAAATCGGTCAACAAATCAGTAACCAAATGGTTAAGGGCATCAACGAACAATTGTTTGAAGGTGACTCAACCAAAACAATTAGCAAAGATAACTTCCTCGCAGGTTTCATCTCAGGAACTCTTGAAAAGAGTGGTAAGATGACCATGTCACAAGCTCAAGCTTATGCACAAGAGAAAATGGAAACTATTAAAGAAAAAGTTTCCGAAACAAAATATGCTGACAACAAAGTTGCCGGTGAGAAATTCTTAGCAGAAAATAAAACCAAAGCTGGTGTCATCACTACAAAAAGCGGTTTACAATATAAAATTATCACTAAAGGAACAGGTGCAATACCTTCCGATACTAGTAAGATAAAAGTAAACTACAAAGGAACACTGATTGACGGTACAGAATTTGACAGCTCTTACAAGCGTAACCAACCTGCTGAATTCCGTGCAAATCAAGTGATCAAGGGATGGACAGAAGCTTTGACCATGATGCCTGTAGGTTCAAAATGGGAATTATACGTTCCTCAGGATTTGGCATATGGCTCAAAAATGGCCGGTAAAATTAAGCCTTACTCAACTTTGATTTTTGAAGTTGAACTATTAGATATAACAAAAGATAAAAAATAGAGAATTGATAAGATAAAATGAAAGGTGCAAAATTAAATTTTGCACCTTTTTTTATTCTTTAGAGCAACTTTTCTTTCAAAAGTGCATAACTTACAAATAAAATCACTACATTTGCTTACTATTTGCAACATTTTAAATCTAAAAATAAAGATTATGGAAAAAATAGATAAGTTAGATAGACAAATATTAGAGATTATCAGTCAGAATGCTCGCATACCATTTAAAGATGTTGCGGCAGAATGCGGAGTATCAAGAGCCGCCATTCATCAGAGAGTACAAAGGATGTCGGATATGGGCGTAATTACGGGCTCAGCATATTTAGTTAATGCCAAGAAATTGGGATATAGGACCTGCACTTATGTCGGAATCAAACTCGAAAAGGGTTCCATGTACAAATCCGTTGTAGCAGAACTCATAAAAATACCCGAAATCGTTGAGTGCCATTTCACTACCGGTCCATATACCATGCTGACTAAATTATATGCTCGTGATAACGAACATTTGATGGATTTGCTAAATAATAAAATGCAAGAAATCCCAGGCGTTGTTTCTACAGAAACATTAATTTCACTAGAGCAAAGCATCAAAAAAGAAATTCCTATTATCATGAACGATACCGACGATAATCAGTAAAAAACAGGCAAAGTTTCTCTTTTTATAATTCTAATCTGACTTTTTCGCCAAAAGGTTTGCAGATTACAACAAGAAATATTACTTTTGCAATCGCATTAGACAAAAACGGTTATAGGGGCTTTTAGCTCAGTTGGTTAGAGCAACAGACTCATAATCTGGAGGTCCTTGGTTCAAGCCCAAGATGGCCCACACCTATTATCTTAGGCAGTTATAATAATAACTGCCTATTTTTATTTCTACAAAAAGACAAGCTAAAATAATAGAGATAGAACCCACTTGATAAATATTCTTTGGTTTATTTACATATCATACATTTTTAATTTTAAAATAAAATCAACAAGAAAAAAATTAAGATACTATTTTCCTATTTTTGTAGAATAGTGTTTATTCTAATACATTTAAAATCATCCACATATGGACACGAAGTTTACAATAAAAATATCTCCGGAAACTTTACGATTTATCCAAATAAACCGAAAAGAAAATATTGAGAAACTCGCTCTACAGGACAATAAATCCCCTAATATAGACTTGAAAACAGCCATAACTCAAATAGCCGGTTGGCAGACAGCTATTGAAAAAATACCATCATGGGCTAATAATAGCAACATCTTATATCCACAACATCTATCCCTAGAACAATGTTCATCCGAAGCAACGGCCAAATATAAAACACAATTAATGCAAGGTGAATCATTTGCTGATCTCACCGGAGGATTTGGTATCGACTTTTCTTTTATTTCACAAAAATTTCTCACTTCTATCTATGTAGAACATCAGCAGGAACTCTGCGAATTAGCAAAGCATAACTTTTGCGTTTTGAAGTTAGCAAATATCAATGTTGTAAATGACGATAGTATAAGCTACCTAACCGATATGCCACCGGTAAACAGTATCTATATCGACCCTGCAAGACGAAATGCAAATGGAGGCCGAATAGTTGCCATTGCCGACTGCGAACCCAACGTTATTGACATTGAAGAACTATTACTTTCAAAAGCATCACAAGTATTGATCAAATTATCACCGATGCTTGATTTATCAAAAGCCTTAGACGAATTAAAAAATGTTTTCGAAGCACATGTATTATCAGTAAATAACGAGTGTAAAGAACTCCTTCTCTTATTACATAAAAAAGAAGATGTAATAGATACATCCTATAACATCCCGATTCATTGCGTAAATCTTCAAAAGCAAACCACACAGCATTTCGTGTTTACTCGGAAAGAAGAACAGGAAAGCCCTTGTGAATACACTGATAAAATCGGTCAATATCTATATGAACCAAATGCTTCGTTACTGAAAGCCGGTGCTTTTCGGAGAATCGCTTATATATATAACGTGAAGAAACTACATCCCAATAGCCACTTATACACTTCAGATTCACTAGTTGCAAATTTTCCAGGCAGGATATTTCACATTACAGGGCATAGTTCTTTCAATAAAAAAGAAATAAAGCTCTTACTTTACGACTTAAAAAAGGGCAACCTGACTATTCGGAACTTCCCCTCCTCCGTAATCGAACTAAGAAAACGCATCAATCTCAAAGACGGCGGAGATATTTACTTATTTGCTACACAAATGAACGACGGCAGCAAGATACTCATACGATGCAAAAAAACAAATGAGCATACTTGATTAATATAACAAATTTCGACTTTTTTGAAGGTAGACAAATTTACAAGGATTAATATGTACAATTATAACATTTGCATTTAATAATATCATAAAACTTCTACACCCCGATAAATATAAACAGAACTATTAAGTTTTCATCGAAGAGAATTATTATCTTTGCGGTAAACAGATACAAATATGAATATATTACTTTTTATCGGAGGCTTAATCCTTATACTTCTCGGTGCCAACGGACTGACCGACGGTGCATCATCCATTGCCAAACATTTTCGTGTTTCAACTATCGTTATCGGACTGACTATAGTAGCATTCGGAACTTCCGCACCAGAATTTGCCATTAGCGTATCATCAGCCTTAAAAGGAAACGCAGGTATTTCAATTGGTAATATCATCGGAAGTAATATATTTAACACACTGATGATAGTCGGATGTACTGCTTTGATCGCTCCTATTGTCATAACAAAAGACATCTTGCGTAAAGGTATTCCGCTAAGTATTCTTGCTTCTATCGTTCTGTTTATTTGCGCCAACGATGTTCTCTTTGACCATGCTTCAAAAAACGTAATCAGCACTACCGACGGCTTAATCCTACTTTGTTTTTTCGTCATCTTCATGGGGTATACTTTCAGTATTGCTAAAAAAGAACAAACGGGAAATACGGAAGAAATCGAAATTCCGCAACTTCCAATGTGGAAATCTATCTCATACATCATTGGCGGCCTGGTCGCATTGATTTACGGTAGCCAGATATTTATTGATGGCGCCATTGGCATTGCTCGCGAACTAGGAGTAAGCGAATCTATCATCGCCATAACAATAATTGCAGGAGGTACCTCATTGCCCGAACTTGCCACATCAGTAGTAGCTGCCTGCAAAAAAAATCCGGAATTAGCAATCGGAAATATTATCGGAAGTAATCTCTTCAATATTTTTTTTATCTTGGGCTGTTCGGCTACCATTGCACCCCTCAAGGCAACGGGAATGACAAACCTTGATTTCACTATGCTTATATTTTCAGGAGTTCTGTTCTGGCTATTCGCCCGTTTTTTTGCCAAGCGTACTATTATGAGAGTTGAAGGCGGTATAATGATACTTTGCTATATTATTTATATTACCATATTAATTTACAAATAACTTCCAAGATAACCTGTTATAGATAAATTTCGGTAATTGGCAGAGACAATAAGGTCCTTTGTCTTTTTCATCATGACGATCATCTCATATTGTTTATCTTTGTATATCAAAAGATTTAAAAAAATATTTTTTTAAAACAAAGAAAAAAATGGAAACAGTAAAAAAAATTACATTTATGATGGTCGGACTTTGCTTTTTCACCATAGCAATAGTCGCACAGGATCAAGGACCGCGCTCAATGGATCCTACTAAAATGGCTGCTAACATGACTGAGCAGATTGAAAAGAATGTACCTGGACTGACAGAAGAGCAGAAAGAGAAAATTGAGAATATCAACTTATCTTTTGCAAAAAAGATGGCTAGTTTTCATCCACAGATGACAGAGGGTCAACATCCTTCAGAAAGCGATATGAATGAGATGAAAGCATCTATGGACAAACAAATGTCTGATTACAAAGCTGAGATAAAGACAGTACTTGATGACAAACAATACAAAAAGTTTGAAGCCTATCAAAATGAACAACAGAACCAACGTCAAGAAGGCCCCGGAGAACCAGAAGAACCGGAAGAATCCGACTAATTAATAAAATTATCTTTAATATTAATACAAAGTTATTCCGCTTCAATTTGTATTGAAGCGGAATAACTTTGTATTAATCAAAATTTCTTTCAATCATTTCAAGACACATACGACTATTATGATACGGACACTTCCAAAAGCCGGCTTTATCATCATTCTTATTGATCGTACCATCAGCGCACACACTCCAAAACCATTCACCATTCTCTTTATCTATCAAATTGGTTTTAATAAAACTCCAGCAATCGGCAGCACGTTTCAAAGCCACCTCATCACCAAAATACTGATAGATATTGATGTAACCGATCACCGTCTCACACTGAACCCACCAAGCACGTTCACGATCGGTAATCCCCGTTTTTTTGTTCTGTTCACTAATCATTCCAAAGCCTGGCATATAACCTTCGGCAGCCGCTTCGGCAATCTTTCTTACCAACGGTAGCACCTTGGTCAAAACGTCCGCCTCACCCAGCACCAAAGAAGCCTCAAGCAAAAGCCACGAAGCTTCAATGTCATGACCATAAGAAACAATATCATATTTACTATTCCAATTATCATCAAAGAATAATTGCAAATGGTACGTTTTCTTATTTAATATCTTATCCATAAAAAGATAAATCAAATTACGTAATTTTTGTCTCAATTGTTCATCCTTCCAAACGCGAAACAAATTGGTATAAGATTCAAGTATATGCAAATGTGTATTCATGGTCTTTCGCTCATTGGCATCTTTTTCGCTCAGCCGCATATCATCTATCTGATTCCATTCGCGCGATAACGCCTCAAAATAACCGCCTTTTTCTTTATCATAGCTATGCGATTCAATACTGCCAAACAATTTTATTGCATATGTCAAGGCCTCAAAATCGCCGGATGCACGATAAAGTTCACTTAACCCATAAATCGCAAAGCCATTAGCATAAATCTGTTTTTTTGCATCTAACATCCGATTCTTATTATCAATCGACCAATAAATGCCACCATATTCTTTATCATAAAAATTATCAAGAATAGCCTGCTTTGCCCGTTTAGCTATAACTAAATATTCAGGGTTGCCAAGTTGACGATAAGCAGCCGAGAAAGCCCAAAGGATGCGGGCATTAAGAATAGCTCCTTTTTCTGCATCCGGCATAAGCTGTTCATCTCCCGTAATACGACCATGAAAGCCACCGGACTCATAATCAACCATCCATTTCATCCAATAAGGCAGAATATTAGTAGTTAAAACATTCAGCATTTCACTTTTCAGTGTAGTAATTATCTCCTTCATCACTTCTAATCAATTTTAATTTTGAACAGCTGAAGCTCTCTTTTCAGCCAATGTAGCAGTAATAATCTCCATCTTTTTTTCCGACAACGGATAAAGACTAATAAAGAAAACACTCAATATCGTACCGACAGCAGGCAAAAAGCTTAAAAACATCTTAATACCATTAATTGTTTCCGCACTTTGTATGGCATTGGCCCGGAAACCGAAATAAGCCAATAACCAACCGGTGAGAGCACTACCGATAGCCCATCCGAACTTCTGGCTCATAGACGAAGAAGAAAAGATCAGTCCGGTTGCACGATTACCAGTCTTCAATTCCGAATAATCAGCACAATCGGCATACATTGACCAGAGCAAAGGAAAGATACTCCCCGCACAAATACTAATCAATATCTGAAAAAGGAATATAAGAACCAAATCATTCTTGTCGAACCAATAAAAAATAATAGAAAGCACTGTGGCAATAGCCATAGCTCCCATATAAGTAGCCTTCTTGCCTATACGGTTGCTTACCGGTGCGGCAAGAATCACGCCAAGTATATTTGAAGCTTGTCCGATAGCAAGATACAATCCGCTAAGTACAAAAGAAATACCGAAAAAAGATACCGTAGCATATTCTTTCTCCACAATAAAATATTTGAAATAATACACCGTGGCACCATCACGAATAGAATTGAAAACCAGTGCAGCCACTCCTGCACCGAGCAAAATCCACCAAGGTTTGTTGTGAAATAAATCACACAAATCATCTTTCAGCAAGGCCTGCTTCTGTTTGATCGGCTTTACTCGTTCACGCGTCCATGAAAAACAGCCCCAAAAGAGCAGTGCACACATCAAGGCTATTACAACAACAGCCATCATCCAGCCATGTTGCTCACTATGCCCTTCTCCAAAGAAATTAGCCATTGGCATAAACAATAATAAAGCAATAAAACTACCGATATATGCAAATGTCATACGATAAGTAGAAAGGATATTGCGTTCTTTAACATCCGAACTCATCACTCCGAGTAGCGATGCATAAGGTACATTAATACCCGAATAGACCATCATCATCAGTGAATAGGTAATATAGGCATAAACAATCCTTCCCGTATTACTCAGATCAGGTGTTGTAAAAGTAAGAATACCGATAAGTGCAAAAGGAATACCCAAATACAATATATAAGGTCTGAATTTCCCCCAACGCGTCTGTGTGCGGTCGGCAATCACACCAACTATCGGATCAAAGAAAGAATCCCACAAACGCGTCACCAGAAACATTGTTCCAACCACAGCGGCAGAAAGGCCGAACACATCAGTGTAGAATATCATCAAATACGAACCGAACAATTTCCAGAACATAGATGACGACATATCACCAAATCCATACCCTATTTTTTCTCTTAACTTAATCATACTTTTTATTCAAGCTTCAAACACAATTTATTTACCAATGAAAGCTTTGTTTTTATCAATCATATTTTTTAGTGTTTCTACTGAAGCAGAACTACAAAAGCCATCCTCAGGAGTGTGTAAACAATAATCCACCAATTGATCTACTGTTGATGTAGCTACATGCATACGTGTATCCGAAGAAGCATAATAAATAAAGACCTTACCGTCTGCATCAGCAATCCAACCATTGGCAAAAAGCACATTTGACACATCACCAATTCGCTCTTCACCTACCGGAGCCATAAAATATCCTCCGGGAGCGGCAATTGCTTTTGACGGGTCCTCCAATGATGTCATATACAAATAAAGTACATATCTCAACCCCGCTGCACAGGCACGAACACCATGAGCCAGATGCAACCATCCTTGCGGTGTTTTGATAGGGTGTGGACCTTCGCCATTCTTCACTTCTTTTATCGTGTGATAATACCGACTATCGATTACTTTTTCTTCCTTTATATCAGCATGCGTAATATCATCAACCAATGCCCAACAGATTCCTCCACCATTTCCGGCGTCAATAAATCCATCCTGAGGACGAGTATAGAATGCATATTTCCCATTCACAAATTCAGGATGAAGCACTACATTCCGTTGTTGACTCTTCGTCTTTAAATCCGGTAAACGTTCCCAGTTCTTCAAGTCTTTGGTTCGGGCGATGGCAGCCATAGCTACGGCCGATGATAAATCGCCGGCAGGAGCATCGGCATCATGCCTTTCGGCACAAAAAACGCCATAGATCCATCCATCCTCATGCGCCGTAAGTCGCATATCATAAATATTAGTAGCAGGAATCGTATCTTCGGGGATCGTCACAGGATAATCCCAAAAACGAAAATTATCGATACCATTCAAACTTTCAGCCACTGCAAAGAACGACTTCCTGTCAGTACCTTCCACACGAACAACGAGCAAATATTTATCACCTAACTTTATAGCACCCGAATTCATGGTAGCATTAAAGCCGATCCTTTCCAACAAACGAGGATTAGTCTCTTCGTTCAAATCATACCTCCAGAAAACAGGAATATGAGCTGCCGTAAGTATCGGATATTCATATCTGGTAAAAATTCCGTTACTTTCAACCACAGGTTTATTCTTTTGAGAAACCAAAGCATCATACTTAGCAAAAAGCCGACTTACTTTTTTGTCAAATGTATTCATCTTCTTTCTATTGTCAACCGATTAATCAATATAAATTCAAAGCATCACCAACAAATAATGTATGGGGATCCTCATAAAACTTCACAAAATCATTAGCTGAAACCTGACCCAGATACGGAGCATAAAAATGATCTTTCCGGTCATTGGCATTTCGCCAAACTAAAACATAACAAATAGGATATTTAATAAGGATCGGCAATAAAGTCTTTGTCCACCATGTTGAATCGGGAATAGTAACATATCCCGTTTCAGTTACAGCAATCGCCTTATGATGAGCCTTTCCGACTTCAGTTAGAATACCAAGGCATTTATTCATAACATCGACATATTTTTGATGATCAAACTGATATGTATCGAAACCGATCAAATCAACAATGTCATCCCCAGGATAACGAACTAAATATTCTGTAGAATCATTCGGCTCCGAACCGGGAGAATAAGCAAACAGTACATTCCTTACATTATTCTTTTTCAAGCGATTGTAGGTCATTTTCCATAAATTTTTGTATTGCTGCACCGTACAACATTTCTCACCCCACCAAAACCAACTACCTGTATTCTCATGCCAAGGACGGAAAAGTATCGGAACAGCTGTCCCGTCGGGTGTACGTATGGATTTGATAAAACCAGCAATAATATCAAGCCGCTTCAAAAAATCTTCATGAATTTTCCCACCGGGCAAGATAGAAGCCACAACGGTCGTATCACTTACATCCCACGCATCTTTTCCTGTTAACGGATTATTCAAATGCCAACTCAAAGATACCATACCACCGCGCAAATACTGCGCCACAGCTTCAATACGAATAGAATCAAACAGCACTCCATCCAGATTTTTGACTTGACCAAGTTCGATATGGCCCAAATCAAAGGATATCACACCCGGATAGGCACCGCAAACACTTTTTACATCACTCCGACCAATAACACCACGCCAACCGATGCCATACATCGGATCATCATGATGACCAAACATAAACCCACGCTGCGGCATATCAATCAAGGCTTCCAAAAGATGCTCTGTTTCGGGTGTACGACAGATTTTTTTATTTTCGCACTGCTGCGAATAGGCAGACATGCTCAAAAAGGACAGGATAATAATGTATATAATAAATATCTGGCGTTTCATTTTTTATTCATATTTTTTATTTAATCTGTATTACTTATTTCACTACAAACGAATCCTTTAAAAGTACCGCATCCTCAGATGACGGGCCTACCATTACAAAGAACTTACCGGGCTCAACAATCCAATTCATTTTTTTATCATAGAATCCGAGTTTATCGGGAGTCACCACAAAATTCACCAGCTTACTTTCACCGGACTTCAAGGCAATACGCGCAAAATCTTTCAACTCCTTAACAGGACGTGTTACACTACTATACTCGTCACGAATATACAATTGCACAATTTCGTCTCCATCACGCTCACCGGTATTTGTCACACGGACACTAACATCAAGAGAGCCATCTTTACGAATCTCTTTCTGCACCAGTTTCAAATCACTATATTTATAAGTAGTGTAAGACAAGCCGAAACCAAAAGGATACAACGGAGCACTTGGATTTAATGTATAAGGATGAAAATACTGCGACGGCTTATGATTATAAATCATCTGAATCTGCCCTACGCTTCGCGGAATAGAAATAGCCAATTTGGCCGACGGGTTGACCGCCCCATAAAGAATCTCGGCAACGGCCTGACCGCCATACATACCCGGAGCCCAAGCCTCTACAATGGCAGGGATATGTTTTGCGGCCCATTCCACCCCTTGCGGGCGACCGTTGACAAGAATTAATATGGTTGGTTTGCCTGAAGCAGCCACCTGTTTCAACAATTCATCCTGTAAGCCTACTAGATTAATATCTGAACGATCGGTATCTTCGCCATCCGTACGGTCTTTCCAGCGGAAACGCATCATATATTCTCCGGCTACAACAATATTTAAATCAGCCGAACGAGCACGAAAGACAGCCAAATCGACCTGTTTCTGATTCATATGCCGAGGATCCCAACCTTGGTCGACAAAATCAAATTCAGTGTTGGGGGCGACCTGTTTCAAACCTTCAAGGATAGTCGTCACATTCTTCGGTTTCTCTTCAGCGCTCCAATCACCCAAAATATTTTCATCATCGGCATTAATACCGGTCACCATCACATGTTTATATTTTGAAGTATCAAGCGGCAATAGGTTATCATTTTTTAATAAGACAATACCCTCACGCGCACCATCAAGGGCCGTTTTCCGATGTTCGGACGAAAGACGGATTTTCATACTTTCAGCCTCATCGGCAAATGGATGTTCAAACAAACCCAAACGAAATTTGATCGTAAGAATGCGTCGTACCGATTCGTCAATACGCGATTCTGGAATACGCCCCTCCTTCACTAACTCCGTAACCATCCGTTGCCAATGAATGCCGTGCATATGCATATCCATACCGGCCATGATGGACTGATAATAAGCCCCTTTCAAATTCTCGGCAGTAGCATGTAAATCTTGCAGATGTTCGATATCCATCCAATCACTAACCACAAAGCCTTTAAACTTCCATTCACCGCGCAAAACATCGTTCATCAACCAATCGTTAGCATGGCAAGGCACACCATTCAACTCATTGTGAGCCATCATCAATGACATCGCACCGGCATTTACACCGGCCCTGAAAGGTGGAAAGAAAACCTCACGAAGAGTTCGCTCGGAAATATCTGTCGGAGAACCATTTGTTCCATTTATCGGTTCACTTCCCCCCACAAAATGCTTGATGCAAGACAGTACATCCTCTGTATTATCAAGATTACGTTGATAACCTTTCACTGTCTCAACGCCCATACAGGTAACCAAATACGGATCTTCGCCATAAGTTTCGCCAACCCTTCCCCAACGAGCATCCCGAGCCACCTCAACATTTGGATTAAACGTCCAATGCATATTCATGGCACGCATTTCTTCGGCTGTTTGCCGGGCTATCTTGTAAGCCAACAACGTATCAAACGTACAAGCCAAATTGATATTTGTAGGATAAACGGTATTATCAGGAGCATTGGCATTGCCGTGAATCGCATCGATGCCAAAGATAATAGGTATATGTAAACGACTTTTCATAGCCAACGATTGCAAATAATTGGCCTCTTTTAAAGTGAGCACATGCAAGAAAGAACCAACAAGACCCTGTTCCGTCCATTTAGCCACACTATCAACAGTAAAGCCCGGATAAAAAGCATTCGCGGTATTATTCTTCAAATCTGCCGCTGTCATCGTAGCACTATTGGCTTTAATATGCTCCAAGCCTACATATTGATTCATCTGTCCCACTTTCTCTTCAAGCGTCATACGACTCAACAGGTCTTCCACTCTATCTTTTATCGGAGCTGAAGCATTTTTATATACCTCTTTCCCCGTTACGGAATAAGAATTCAGAATTATTGCCATAGTTATAATCAAGTTTCTCATACGATTCAAAATTTACTGAGAACAAAGATACAGACACTAATTATACGTTTCAAATACAATAATATCAAACATTGATACTTTCTTATCATTAAAAAGAAATCCACCATAAAATTTTAGATCTATGATGGATTTTTTTTATTTATATCAGTTCCTTATAACATAAAAATTAATCTTCAGAAGAGACTTTATGTATCAGCGGTTTATCCACACTGAACGAAATCGTACTCCGTATATCACTTACGGAAGCCCCAACCAATACTTTATATGTACCGGCATCAGTTACCCAACTATTTTCCAATTCATCAAACGATGCCAGATCGGCTATATCAAACTTCAGGTTGACCACTTCGGACTCTCCTGATTTCAATAATCGGGTCTTGGCAAAAGCTTTCAATTCACAAACAGGCTTTTCTAGTTTACCCTTCGGTGCAGCAACATACAATTCAACAACTTCCTTGCCGGCCACCTTACCGGTATTCGTAATCTTAACTGCAACAATATAATGATCACCCGATCTCTTGAGTTCAGCTTTACTAAAACCAAAAGTCGTATAAGACAAGCCGAAGCCAAACGGATAAGATACTTCTTTATTTTTTGTAGAGAAATACCGGTAACCTATCCAGATACCTTCCTCATAATTTGTATAACCTACATTTTTCACATCCTTAAGCAATGGATTTTCCTCATCATTCCAATGTGAAACAAAATCAATCGGAAAATTACGCGAAGAAGGTACATCAAAATAATCCATAGGGAACGTCATCGGAAGCTTGCCCGAAGGATTAACAACACCTTTTAAAATATCAGCTACGGAATTTCCACCTTCCTGACCCGGTTGCCAAGCCAAAAGAATTGCATCAGGCAAATATTTCCAAGAAGCGGTTTCAATCACACCGCCCACATTCAAGATAACGACAACTTTTTTATTGGCGGCATGAAAGATTCGTGTAACACGGGTTAACAAGTCACGTTCGGTTTGGCTCAATTCAAAATCACCTGCCAGATGTCTATCACTACCTTCGCCGGAATTTCTACCGAAAGTAATAACGGCAATATCCGATTTCTTGGCACGCAGACCGATAAACGTATCATCAAGCGATAATTCCTCAGGCCTCAACGGACCGAGATACCAACCGCGCATCTTATTGATTTCATCCAAACGCTCATCTTCATACGCCTTATATTTTTCATAAACAGTCTTAACTTTCGATTCTATCGTATATCCGGCATTCTGCAAACCGTCTTTCAAATCTACCACATAAGCTTTATTTACGTCACCGGAACCGGTACCTCCGGCAATAAAATCATAAGAAGTAACACCGAAAAGTGCGATATTCTTTACATCCTTGGTAAAAGGTAGTGTTTCGTCATCATTCTTCAACAAGATAACGCCCTCTTCGGCAGAATGGCGGGTTATTTCGGCATGAGCCTTCAGGTCGGGGGTATTGGAATACTGATATCCTTTAAAATGAGGCGTACGGAGAATAAATTCCAACATACGTTTCACGTTGCGATCCACATCGGCCATTGCAAGTTTGCCACTCTTTACATTAGCAACAATATCCTTGATTTGCTCAGCCTTGCCCGGCATCATCAGATCATTGCCGGCATGCACTTGGGCTACGGTATTGCGAGTCCCCGTCCAGTCAGTCATCACCATGCCTTTAAACCCCCAATCGCTGCGCAGAATAGTGGTGAGCAACTTATGCTCTTCCTGCGTATAAACACCATTGATATGATTATAAGATGACATTACCGTCCACGGTTGTGCATCTTCAACAGCAATTTCAAAACCTTTGAGGTAGATTTCACGCAAAGCACGTTGCGAAATACGAGCATCATTGACTGTACGCAATGTCTCCTGATTATTAGCAGCAAAATGCTTGATGGAAGCCCCCACACCTTGCGACTGAACACCTTCAACCATAGAAGCGGCAATCTTGCCGGTGAGATAAGGATCTTCGGAATAATATTCGAAATTACGTCCGCAAAGCGGATTGCGCTGAAGATTCATACCTGGGCCAAGCAACACATCGCAACCATACTCAAGTACTTCATTGCCCATGGCTTTGCCTATCTGCTGTACCAATGAAGCATTCCATGTAGATGCCAAACAGGTAGCAATGGGGAATCCCGTACAATAATAAGTTTTGCTATCTCCGGGACGGGTAGGTAGAATTCTTACACCGGCAGGTCCATCGGTCAACACCGTGGCAGGAATACCCAACCGGGAAATTGCCGTAGTGGTTCCCGCTGCACCAGGCACAAGTTTTTTCGTACTGCCCACCACACTGCCGTTGCCGTCAAACGACTCCATTGTAGCTCCAACTAACAATTGTGCTTTTTCTTCAAGTGTCATAGCTGCTACCACCTCGTCTACGGTGTTTTTTCCTAATTGAGGAACATTACTGCTCTTTTGTTGAGCTTGAATCTGACAAAAAGAAACTGTCAGAACAGATAATAAAAGAATCTTTCTTTTCATAGTTTTATTTTTAATGGCTTTGTGGTTGTTCAAATACATACAAAAATAAGAAAAGTAAAAGAAAAAACACACCGAAATACAAAATTATTCTGATACTTTTCTATCAATTTATAAACCTTAAATAACAAAAAGCAGTCAATTTCGCACACAAAAAAATGAATTAAAATAATATTAAAGAGTATCGAACCACTAAAAAAAAGCCTCAGAGAGTATAACTCTCCGAGGCAACAAAAAAAATATTTTTCTGAAAAGGTAATTATTTCAAATTCGGATTTACCTTATTCCATTCGGAAACAGGAGGCATAACACCCATTGAGATAACCTCGTCACGCATCTTACAAAGATGTTCGTAACTCTTCTTTAATTCAGCCATTTCCTCAGGAGTTCCCTTAACATCGGTATATTTACAACCATCTTTTGTGATTTGCACTTCCATGGCCATCATAATATGATCAAAGCCTTCAGAAGAAACATAAGTACCTGCCGGCCAGCGGAAAGAAGAACCACCCATCGCAGCAGCTGTCATTTCTACACTGACATAAGCCGGGCTCTGGAAAGATGAACGGCCACGCAATGAGATGATATTGGCACCACCTTTGATAACAGCCTGTTTCATTGTAGCCCATTGATCATTAGTAAGTTTTTCTGTTCCGATTAAATCCATCAAAGGAGTTCCTGCAACTTTTGCGGTAGAAGCAAAAACAGCCATCTGCTCGCCATGTCCGCCATAAGTTCTACAATTAGTTACTTCACTTTGCTCAACACCAAAATGTTTTGCCAATGCACTTTGCAAACGAGTACTATCCAAAGCAGCCAATGTGTTAACCTGTGAAGGTTTCAATCCTGAATACAAGAGTACAATTAAACCGGTAATATCAGCAGGATTAAAGATAATAACCACGTGCTTAACATTCGGGCAATAAGCCTTGATATTCTTACCAAGCTCTTCGGCAACGCCTGCATTGCCCTTCAACAAATCTTCACGAGTCATGCCTTGTTTACGGGCAGCACCGCCGGAAGATATTACATATGAAGCACCGGTAAGGGCCTCTTTGATATCAGAAGTAAAAGTAATGTTTACATCCTCGAAAGAACAATGAAACATTTCTTCTGCTACACCTTCCAAACCCGGTGCATACGGATCGTACAGACAAATATTCGGAGTTAAATGTAACATGGCTGCTGATTGAGCCATATTTGATCCGATCATACCTGCTGCACCGACAATTGTCAATTTTTCTTGTGTTAAAAATTTCATTTTATTTTATTTTTATAGTGTGTATCCTCTCCCTAATCATTCTTATGGCAAAGATAGGCAAAAAGTTACAATATTGTTCAAATCGAATATTTTTTTCTGTTAAATATAGAAAAGATGTATATCTTTGCAATCTCGACTAAACAAATAAGCCTTATGAAAAAAGATGTTATCAATACTCGCATTCATTTATTAAGAGAATTTATGACGGCCCACCAATTGGCAGCTTTCATTTTTCCAAGTACTGATCCGCATACCAGCGAATATCCCCCCAAACATTGGGAAGGACGCGCATGGATCTCCGGATTCAACGGCTCGGCCGGCACGGCTGTCGTCACACTTGACAATGCAGCATTATGGACGGATTCTCGCTACTTCCTTTCGGCAGCCGAACAACTTAAGGGAACGGAGTTCACTTTAGAGAAAGAGAAACTGACTGATACCCCATCTATCAGTCAATGGTTGTTGCAAAGACTTCATAACGGCGACACTGTAGGACTAGACGGATACTCAAATACCGCTGCTTCTATAGAACAACTGCAAGCAGATTTTCACTCTGCAAATATTCTTCTCAATACACTTTTTGATCCGTTGGAAACAATATGGAATGACCGACCAGCTATACCTACACATCAGGTCTTTATCCAACCACTTGAATATGCAGGAGAAAGTTGTTCGCAAAAGGTCACACGCATCCGCAAAAAGCTAAAAGAGTATAATGCTGAGGGGATGCTCGTTTCGGCCCTTGATGAAGTGGCATGGACGCTCAATTTACGTGGCAATGATGTACACTGCAATCCTGTGTTCGTAGCATATCTGCTTATTACCCGGACAGAAGCAACCTTGTATATTAATAATGAGAAACTTACTCCTGATGTAAGAAAATATCTGGAAAAAGAACAAATTAAAACAGCTGATTATTATTATATAAAAGATGCTTTGAAGAATTATTCGGAAGATCGTTTGCTCATGGATCCCATTTGCACAAACAATACCTTATTTACATCCGCTACATGCCAGATCGTACGCAAGCCATCACCTGTAGCTTATCTGAAAGCGATTAAAAATGAAGCAGAAATCAAGGGGTATCACCGGGCCATGCTTCGTGACGGAGTAGCTATGGTGAAGTTCTTACGCTGGCTGCTGCCCGCTGTTCAAGAAGGCAAACAAACAGAAATCTCAATTGATAAAAAGCTGACCTCATTACGAGCTGAACAGAAAAATTATAAAGGTATCAGTTTCGATACTATCGCAGGTTATCAGGCACATGGTGCTATCGTACATTACGAAGCAAACGAAGAGACTGATGTTCCTTTGAAACCGGAAGGATTACTCTTGCTTGATTCCGGAGCTCAATATCTAGACGGCACAACGGATATCACTCGTACCATCGCTCTTGGTCCTATTACCGAGAAACAAAAAAAGGATTATACCTTGGTACTGAAAGGGCATATCCAATTGGCACTCTGTAAATTTCCGGAAGGTTCATCGGGTACGCAACTTGATATTCTGGCACGAAACGCAATGTGGAAAGAGGGCATCAATTACCTACATGGCACAGGACATGGCGTGGGTTCTTTCTTAAACGTGCACGAGGGACCTCACCAGATAAGAATGAATTATATGCCGGCTCCTCTCTTAAATCATATGACGGTGACTAATGAACCGGGCATTTATAAGGCTGGAGAATATGGTTGCCGCACAGAGAATACGATGATTATCATTCCTTATTGCAAAGGAGAATTTGGACCGTTCCTGCAATTTGAGCCACTTACGCTTTGTCCTATCGATACTATACCGATAAAAATGGAGATGATGAGCGAAGAAGAAATTTTATGGATAAATGATTATCATCATACCGTATTTGAAAAATTATCACCGCTACTCCAAAAAGATGAAGTAGAATGGCTCAAAGAAGCAACACAAACTATTACCAAATAAAAGTTAATCATAAAACATAAATGAGGGTGTGACAAAAGCAGACATACACCCTTTATTGTGAAGTACTTATAAGAGAAAGCACGAATTACATAATGAGTCACGCTCGTTCCCGTTAAAGGAAACGAGCGTTTCCTATTGAAGAAACAGCCGTTTCCAAAAAGAGAAACCATAGTTTCCAAGTGTTGGAACTAAAGTTTCCTATTGAAGGAAACTGCAATAGTCTATTCATTAACAAGATAAGCATAAGAAAAACACTTTTGTCGGGGCATATTTCCGGCGATAGACAGACGAAGTTTGATATGAAAAAGATTATAGGTGATGGCGACATCAGAGAATATTAGAAAACGGGGGTATGTCAGTTTTTTGACATACCCCCGTTTCTGTTATTAAAAGGTGCTTCTTTACTCCTTCGTTTTTTCAGGAAGCATAATCACCTCGCATCGATTTCCTTGCTTCAATACAATATCTTTCATAAACTTAGCCAAAGAATCTGTAGAAAGGCTTTCCACTGTAGTCTTGTAACCCTCATCAATATCAGAATTCCATTTTGAATAGCCAAGAATACGACTCGACCAGTAACCGTTTTCCCGCTGTTCTTCGACAAATTTCTTCAGCATATACTCTTTCACCTTTTGAAGATAAGAAGGGCTGATCTTCTGAGCCGAAGCCACTAATTCTTTTTCAAGAATAGTCACAGCCGTGTCACACATCTCTGGTTTCAAAGGACAAACAGCCTGCAAAACTAATTTTGAAGATTCTCCTCGTCGAAGATCACCAAAAGCACTGGCTGAATAAGCAGCACCGGCATCTTCTCTAATCTTTTGCAGATAAATCATACTTAAAACCTGACCTATAGCATCTATATCTACTGCATTTTTTACCGTGTAATCGGCATCGGCAGTAACCATCATCAAAGCAAAAGCCTGCGGAGTCTGCATCTTATGCATAAATTTATTTGTCACCTCACCTTTAACAAAATCAAGTTTCACATCCTTATAATGTTCTTTCTTGCCACGTGGCAGCGGAGCAAGATACTGACAAACATATTGCTTGATGGTATCTTCATTGAAATTACCGGTGAAAACAACAGTGAACTGACCTGCATTGGCAAAACGTTGTTTATAAATCTGCATGATACGATCATAGTTGATTTTTGGCAACATAGCCTTCTTAATGGTAGACTGGGCACGAAGAGGATTTGTCCACAAAGTAGTATTCAAAGAGTCTTTCAGTGCATTTATAGGATTAAGTTCTGCGTTTTCGATAAAAGTCTTATACTGATTCATAAGACTCTTGAACGAATCTTCATCTTTGCGAATATCCGTAAAGTTCAAATACATCAGTTGGAATAGTGTCTTTAAATCTTTAGGAGTAGATTTACCGGATATACCTTGCGTAAGACGATCAAGTTCGAGATTAACACTCGCTTGTTTACCTGCCAATGCTTTCGTCAGCTCCGTATTAGAAAATTCACCAAGACCGGAACCTGAAATCACATCATTGAACGCAATGATATTCGGCATATCCGAATCAGGAAGTAATGATGAACCGCCCCAAGAATAACCGTTCACAAGCACTTCGTCGTTTTTAAAATCAGTCTTCTTGAGTATCACTTTCATTCCATTGGACAATGTGAGTTCTTCTGTGCCAAATTTAGCATTATCTTTCTCGCTAACAATTTTTCCTTCAGCAGGTAACTTACCCAACAAAGGTACATTCTTCACATGATCCACATAGGCTGTTAACTTCTCTGCACGAGCAGCATGTATCGCATATAATAAGGAATCCTTGGAAGGATAGACCACTCCTGGTTTCTCGGTAAAAAGTGAAAGAATCACCATATTAGTATCCGAAGGACAAACCATCTGTTTAACAACCTGATTGACCGCATCCAATTGAATATGAGGTACAAGTTCGTGCATTATCTGATACTTCTGTGAAATGCTGAGAAGAGGATTCTTATCTAGGAAATTATTGACATATTGTTGAACATAATAATTGTTTTTCTGCTTTTCACGATTACTATACAACTTATCCATTTGGCTCAAATATTCCTCACGGGCACGAGCATATTCCGTAGCAGTAAAACCAAACCTGCGAGCACGTTCAAGCTCTTCCATCACAGCCTTAGTACTACCAACAGACTTTCCTTCTTTAGGCAAATAAGCTACCAGAAAATTATCTTTAGTTTTAGAAAAAATATAATTGTCATATTCTGTCTCGGCGTAAGCAAAAGGACAATCCGGTTTCTGCATTAATTCAGAAAAGCGACTGCCTAACATACTATTTACAATACCACGAATATAATCGGTAGCAATATAAAATGGCGTATTTTTCAAAGAATCAGGAAAAACGTCTTGTTTGAACATAAGTTCTATCACATTCTGTGTCTGCTCTTTATCTTTTTCTACCACCACAATAGGCTTGAAATTATCAGGCACTTTTTCATAAATACGCTTAGCCTCATTAACTGGCAATTTGGTCGGTGAAAAAAGCTCTTTTATCTTTTGTTCAATACGATTTACATCCACATCACCAACGATAATTATTCCTTGCAAATCCGGACGATACCATTTTTCATAATAGGCGCGTAATACCGCAGGCCGAAAACTATCAACTACACTCATCAAACCGATAGGCATACGATAAGCATATTTACTACCGGGATACAACTCCGGCAGAGAACGCTCTAAGATACGCTGTGAGGCTGTAGACCTCATGCGCCATTCTTGATGAATAACGCCACGTTCCTTATCTATCTCAACAGAATCAAGAGTAAGGTCATTGGCCCAATCGTGAAGAACCAAAAGGCATGAATCTTGAACACCTATACGCTGAGTAGGCACATTACAAATATTGTAAACCGTCTGATCCACAGATGTGTAAGCATTCAAATTCGTACCGAATTGCACACCCACACTCTCTAAATATTGAATTAATGCGTTTCCCGGAAAATGCTTTGTTCCATTAAAACACATGTGCTCAAGAAAATGTGCCAACCCACGTTGGTCATCGTTTTCAAGAATAGAACCCACCCTTTGCGCAATATAAAAATCGGCACGGTGAGCGGGATAATCGTTATGACGAATATAATAAGTTAACCCGTTGGGTAGCTTCCCTGTTTTTACTGAAGCATCCACCGGAAGTGTCGGTATCTGCTGAGCAGACACGCTTAACGTCAAAACACTTAAGAACAAAAATAAATAATTCTTTAGTTTCATAAATTATTAATATTACTTATTTATTATACAATCAAACTTGTTTAGATATGACTTTAAAACTATCTTTTTGATACTATATCTTAATAAAAAGGCTCTTTCTCGTTGTCAAAGATATAGTTTTATTTTCATAAAATAAAACTTTTATATGGTATTTCGTATTGACAAAAAGAAAAAAAATTACCACACCACATTACTGAAATATTTTCGTTTACATATATATAAAGGTTCTACAATCAATGAAAAAAGTAATGAAAGTATAGCAAAAACAATAGCAAGATCGAAAATTATTTGTATTTTAGCACTGTTTTTATAAAACTATATAAAAAGAATATTAAACAAGCACAGTCATGAAACAAACAGTAGAAGGTCAGATTATTGATATACAACACAGAACCATATTCGAAGGCTCTATTGAAATAGAAAACGGAATTATCTCCAAAATCAATCCTCACGAAACAAAAGAAAAAAGCTATATCATCCCCGGATTTGTGGATGCACACATTCATATAGAAAGTTCGATGTTGACGCCGGAGAATTTTGGGCGACAAGTTATCAAACATGGCACAGTGGCCGTTGTGACAGATCCGCACGAAATTGGTAATGTGATGGGTGTAGCCGGAGTTCAATTCATGCTTAAAAATAGCCGGAGATCACCTGTGAAATGTTTCTTTTCCATTCCTTCATGCGTACCAGCAACACCGTTTGACGTATCCGGAGGCGTAATTTCGTCTAAAGATGTGGAAGAGATGGCCAGTTCAAATCAATTTGTCGCTCTCTCGGAGATGATGAACGTGCCGGGTGTTCTTTTCGAAGATAAAGAAGTAATGGCCAAACTGGCTTGCGCAAAACGCCACAGCCTGCCTATCGACGGCCATTCTCCAGGATTGTTGGGAGAACAGCTCAAAAAGTATGTAAATAGTGGCATTTCCACCGATCATGAATGTTCCACACTGAAGGAAGCCCAAGAAAAACTGGCACTCGGCATGAAGATTTTAATTAGAGAAGGCAGTGCTGCACGCAACTATGAGGCTCTAAAAACATTAATAAAAACAAATCCGGATAATGTAATGTTTTGTACCGACGATTCACATCCTGACGAGTTAATAGAATCAGGGCATATAGACAAACTCGTACGTAGAGCTATTGCTGATGGTTTCGACTTGTTCGATGTGCTGAAAATCGCTTCTATCAATTCTATTTTACATTACAAATTAGATGTTGGCACCTTAAAAATTGGTGATAAAGCAGATTTTATAATCATAAACGACTTAAAACAATTTAAGGTACAAAAGGCTTTCGTTAATGGTAAAAAGCAATATGACATTGATGAGACCGACAATTGGGAAGTAAAAACAGAATCCATTACGGATGTCAACGCCTTTAACCACAACAAAATAACTACTGCTGATTTGAAAAAAGCCGTTGGTGATAAAGTAACTGTTATTTCATTAACTGATGGAGAACTACTAACAGCACCATATACTTTCTGTCCCGATAAACCAGTTGAGAACTTTGAGTCGGACGTAAAAAACGACATTCTTAAAATAGTCTACTTAAACCGCTATCAAAACGGGAAACCGCAAATAGCTTTTTGCAAGGGTTTTGAATTAAAACACGGTGCGTTCGCCAGCTCTGTTGCACACGACTCACACAATATTATAGCCGTTGGCTGTTCTGACCGGGAAATAGCGGGTGCCATCAATCAGATTATTGAAGAACGGGGCGGCCTTTCCGTTCAGCTGAACGACAAAGCATATATACTTCCTCTCCCTATTGGCGGGATAATGAGTGACAAAGATGGCAAGACTGTATCCACAGTCTATAAGTCTCTATATAATAAGGTAAACGAAATGGGCTGCAACCTGCGTGCCCCATTTATGACACTGGCTTTTATGTCATTATTGGTAATACCGGAAATAAAAATAGGTGAAAAAGGATTGTTCAGTTATAGCAAGTTCTATTGGATAGAATAAAATCTATATTTCAATTCCCGGTTTTCTAACAGACAATCGATAAGCCAAAGGAGTAAATCCTGTACGTTTCTTGAAAAAGGAATAAAAATGTTCTGCCGACTGATACCCCACGAGATAAGCAATCTCTTTTACGGTCTTTGATGAACAAACGAGTAAATGCTTAGCTTCTCGGAGTTTAAGCTCTTGAAAATACTGAAGAGGCGAATATCCGGTATATTCTTTGAATACTTTACGGAACCAGGAATAACCTACATTGAGCTGATGCGCAAGCTGTTCCGGATTAAAACTGATATCCACCTGCCTGTTCATGAGAATCTTAGCTTGCTCTATTTTCTGATCGGCTTCGCTAAGTTCGAAAGATTTATTTTTCGAAATAGAGATCACCATACCAATAATATGCATCACTATACCTGACAAGTATTGTTGGGCAGCTGTTTTATCAGCTCTAGCCACCTGTATAGCCTTATTAAAAAGAGAAACAAGTTCTTCATTCACTCCTACTTCGAGCACTTGCTGATCCTTACTAAAAAAAGAATCAGAAAAGATGGAATCGATCAAAGGCCCTTCAAATCCGATGTAATATTCATCCCAACCAGTATACTTCAATGGATGATAGGTATGCCATTGGCCAGGATATAAAAGAATCAAACATCCCTTATCAATAGGTATTTCTGCTGTAGATTCAGTAGATAGCATTCCTTGTCCCTTCATTATATACACAAACTGATACTCGCGCAATATTCTACCCTTAGCAGCATTGAAGAAATAACCTGTAGGATGCTCGCGCAACGGATAAGGAGAATTCGGAGGAATAGGCTGATAACCGACCGTATTTACCCATAAGCCATAGTTACGGTCCGAATCATTGACTATAAGATATTTACATTCTACTCCGACTTTCATAGTTATATACCTTTTCTGACATTTATAGTAAACACAAAAATAGGAATAGTTTTCAGAATCAGCACCAATATTTAAAGAAAAGAAAGTCCGGATGCATAATAACAAATATTATGCATCCGGACTAAGTTAGAACAAACTATATGAGTCACCTATTTTGGCAAATGGAAGGCAACTGTCATTTCATGCATTTGCTCTTCACTCATACCTTCAGGCTCAAAGCCCATATTTCTAGCATTGATATAAATTTGAGCAGATTTGCTCAACACATCTACTTGATCGAAAGCATCCATAATATCCTGACCAACGGCACAAACACCATGTTTTTCCCAAAGCACCACATCATAATCGGCAAGTACCTTAATCGTGGCATTAGCCAGCTCAAGTGAACTCGGAAGTCCATAAGGTACAATCCCCAATCCTAACGGGCAAAAAGCCTTTGTTTCAGGTATCATACTCCATAAAAGTTTAGTCAGCACATCCTTCTTCAAGAAAGGACGATGGTGAGACATTGCTATAAGTTCTATGGGATGAGTATGCATAGCAGCTTTGTAAGTTGATCCCTTACCTATAAGATAATTATGCATTCCCAAATGAGAAGGCAATTCAGAAGTCGGCTGTACCGGATTATCGGCAATAATCACATAACTGGCACAATCGTCCAATATACGAATCACAGAACCATTCTCCATCGGCCATCTGGCAAGATCACGCATACGTTTATTGGTTCCCTTACAAAAGAAATAACAGCCTTTAAGATGTGGCAAAACCATACCAATGGAATTTATCCCACTTATCGGCTTCATTGCTTTTATTTCATCATCTACGAATTCAGTGATATTAATAGTAATATTACCACCATTCCTTTCGGCCCAGCCCTTTTGCCAGAGGTATCCGGCCACTTCAGCCACTTTCTGCACCTCTTTGGCAAGAGCGGGGCGATTTTCTAATATTGATTTCATTTGTTTATAATATAAATTCAATTCTCCATATAAGTAACAAAGATAGAATAATTAAAATAGATTTGGAAAAATCAACGAAAGAATAAGGATAACCAATCCGGAGACAAGTACTCCTATCGTCTTAGTAGAAACCCCTTTCCATTCTTTTAATATGATTCCCCAAACATTGCTGAACGTTACATTCAATGCCATCAATATACACCAGCTAAAAGCTGCTACAACTGATCCTTCTGCGAAGAAACTACTACCAATGCCAAATCCAAAGAATTGCGAATACCACAAGACACCTGCCAAGGCACAAAATAATAGATTATTCACCATCGGCTTAGCCTTTTTATAATCACAAAATGTCTTGTTCTTTTTATTCTGATACAAACAATACACTGCATTTGTCAAAAATCCACCGCAAGTTACCATTAGCGTAGCAGGCAATGTCTTAAACAGCGATATCGATCCCTCTATCTGCAAAGAACGACCAGCCTCCAACCCTAAATTGAAACATGCACTCATCACACCTGCGAGCAAGGCTACAGCCAAGCCTTTGGTCAACGCAAAATCTTTAACAGCTGCCCTCTTTTCCTCATCAGTCATATTTTTTGAACGCAAAACCCCCGCATATCCGATGACAGCTATACCGGCTAAAGTAATACAAACACCGATCAAAAGTATCAGTCCCTTACCGGAGAATAGATTCATCCCACCAAAGATAGCAGGGAGCAAAGTTCCAAATCCGGCACACGTGCCCAACGAAATAGACTGACCCAAAGCAACACCTAAGTAACGCATGCTCAAACCAAAAGTCAAACCTCCGACACCCCACAGCACGCCATAACCGATGGCCTTGAATGCTGCTGTAGGATCAGTTGAAAGGATGTCAAGCAAACTACTCCCCGAAGGAACAGCAAGTAAAGCACCAAGTAAGGGGAATATGAGCCACGCAAAAACACCCTGCACGAGCCAAAAGCTTTCCCAACTCCAATCCTTTACCTTATTAATAGGTACATAAGAACTGGACTGGCAAAAGCTACCGATGGCAATAATAATTAAACCTATTAATACACTCATCTCCTATCGTTTACTGGTGATTGCTGTCTCATATTTTTCTATTTCAGGAATGAAACTTTCACCTACAGGCACGCCATTTTTTAAGCAGAACATATCCCAAACAGCATTCCAAGGTAAAGATTTTGCTTCTTCAAGCAAGGCCAAACGTTCAAAAAATTGTTCGTTTGCCTCATATTTTCTAAGTTGTGCCAATGGCTCAAGCAAAGCTTGAATCAGACACTTCTGAGTAGCACGGGCACCAATAACATAAGCTCCGATACGATTAATACTGGCATCAAAATAATCAAGACCGATATGCACACGCGAAAGAGCATTACAACGAACAACTTCTTTGGCCAAATCAAGCGTATCATCGTTCATTATAGTAACATGATCGCTATCCCAACGAATAGGACGACTTACATGCAACATGATTTCCGAAGTAAAGAGTAACAAAGAAGAAATCTTGTCGGCTATGCTTTCTGTCGGATGAAAATGCCCTGTATCAAGAGTGACAATCTTATTATTTTTTACACCATAGCCCAAATAAAAGTCGTATGAACCTACCGTATAACTTTCAGCACCGATACCAAAAAGTTTAGCTTCGATACAATCTTTTTCATTGTCATACTTCTTTATAAATATTTCATCCAAAGAATTTTTCAGAAGTTGACGGTAATACAGACGATTAACCGTAATATCCTTGCTACCATCATGTATCCAAAGATTCATGATACAAGGATCATTCTGATATTTACCCATAGCATCAGCTATAGCACGACAACGTTTGGTATGTTCGATCCAGAAATCACGGATTTCCTTATCAGGATTGGCTAAAGACAGACTACCACTCTTAGGATGCGAAAAAGAAGTAGAATTGAAATCAAGCTTCATCCCATGCTCTTTACCCCACTGCATCCAACTTTCAAAATGTTTCGGTTCAATCTCGTCGCGATCAACAAATTTGCCTTTAAAATCTCCGTAAGTAGCATGCAGATTCAACCGATGATGACCAGGAATATAACTAGCTGCCTTTAAAATATCCTGACGAACCTCATCAATATTACGTGCTTTACCCGGATAATTTCCGGTAGCCTGAATGCCACCGGACAATACACTATCAGGATTTTCAAAACCTGTTACGTCATCAGCCTGCCAGCAATGCAGAGAAAGTGAAATCTTTTGTAACTGCTCCAAGGCTTTTTCAACATCAACACCTACAGCTGCATATCTTTCAACAGCTATCTCATAGGCTTTTTTAATTAATTCTTCTTTCATGATATTATGTTTTTAAAATATGTATACGCTTCATTCCATATTGCCGTATCTTGCGGCTGATAATTTTTTAAAGAAACAGAACTGCGAATGAGTCGGCGACCACCCGCAATATCGGCAGCCTTTCCTGCTGCTATTGCCTGAATCATCACATTACCCATAGCTGTAGCTTCAGAGGGGCCTGCTATGACAGGCATACCTATGGCATTGGCTGTAAATTGATTAAGCATATCATTACGGCTTCCTCCGCCAATTACGTGCAACACTTCAATAGGTCGGGTAGACAAAGACTTTAAATTATCAAGCACTTGACGATAACGTAATGCCAGACTCTCAAAAATACAACGAACAATCTGTCCTATAGTTTCCGGCACAAGCTGACTTGTCTTTTTACAATACTCACAAATGGCTTGTTCCATATCTACCGGATTGGCAAAACATGGATCATCAGGATTAATCAAACTCCTAAAAGTCTCGCTCTGTTGAGCGGCTGCAATCAAATCATCATAAGTAGCATTAGCCCATTTGGCACGACAACTTTCCAACAACCACATTCCACAAATATTCTTCAACAACCTAATTGTACCTTCCACTCCACCTTCATTTGTAAAATTAAGTTTTTCTGTCTCTCCTGTAATAACAGGAGAATCAGCCTCGATACCCATTAGCGACCAAGTTCCACTGCTCAGATAAGCAAAATTCTGACTAACAGTAGGCACGGCTGCAACAGCAGAAGCAGTATCATGACCAGCAACAGCAATCACAGGAATTGCACCAAGTCCTGTCATCTTTTGTACTTCAACACTTAACTCACCAATCTTCTCACCGGGAAAGACAAAACGTCCAAAATTATTTTCAGCAAGACCAATCGAATTTAAAATATTAAGATCAAAATGACGTGTTTTTGCATTAATCAATTGTGAAGTAGAAGCTATGGTATATTCTGTAACCATCTTACCGGTGAGCAGATAACTCAATGCATCAGGCATAAAAAGTATCTTATTGGCAGACTCCAATGCACTATCATTTGTATGACGCATGGTATCCAACTGAAAAAGGGAATTAAAATTCATCACTTGTATGCCAGTCTTCCCATAAACCTCTTTACTAGACAAGTTTGAGAAATATCGTTCAGGCGCCCCTACGGTATAAGGATCACGATACGAATAGGGCTGACGCATCATATTGCCGTCTTTACCAAAACATACGAAATCAACTCCCCATGTATCTATACCAATAGATGAAATGGGAATGTTTCGCTGAGCCGCAATCTTTAATCCTTCAATTATATTATGATAGAGCTGAAAGATATCCCAATAATAATGTCCAACAACCTCAATAAGATGATTGGGAAAACGATTGATATCCTCCATTTTCAAACCTTCATCGGTGAAAGTCCCTAAGATAGTACGACCGCTGGTTGCTCCAAGGTCGATTGCTAAAAAATTTTGTTCCATAGTTCTATTTCAATTCAAAGTTCACAACAATAGTTTAATGCGAAGTAAATAAATAAAAAACATTTCATCAGTATCCGATTTGATAAAAATGATACGTTTTTTGATATTAATGCGCGCAGCCAAATATATATCCAATTATAGTTTAAAAATATAAAAAATATTCGATTTTATGCATGATTATAGATATTATTGTCTATTTTTGCCCTAAAATATAGAATAATTATACAATATGAAGAAGAAAGACGACAGACAAGATGCCATCAAGAACTTAATTTCTTTCAAGGAAATCAGTTCGCAGAAAGAAATTATCGACGAGATGAAGAGACAGGGGTTCAAAATAACTCAAGCCACTCTTTCACGCGACTTTAAGCAAATGAAAATAGCCAAGGCCGCCAGTTATAATGGTAAATATGTATATGTATTGCCAAACAATATCATGTACAAACGTTCGCAAAGTAACAATTCGGATGAATCGAAAGAAAACAACGGATATAAATCCATTGAATTTTCGGGCAATATTGCAGTCATCCGTACACGCCCAGCTTACGCTGGAAGTCTTGCTTATGACCTTGACAATAGAGATTTCAACGAAATCATCGGCACAGTGGCCGGAGATGATACAATTCTGTTAGTTTTACGAGAAGGAGTTTCACAAAAGAAAATATTGAACCTTTTATCACAAATGTTTAATACAAAATAAATATACATTATTATTTAAAATGAATTTAGAAGAAATAGATGTTATGGTTGCCGACGCATCACATGAGGTATACGTTGACACTATTTTGGAAACGATTAGAGAAGCAGCCAAAGTTCGTGGCACCGGCATAGCAGAACGTACTCATGAATACGTAGCTACCAAAATGAGGGAAGGCAAAGCCATCATCGCCCTCAATAAAGATGATTTTGCCGGTTTTACATACATCGAATCATGGGGAAACAAGCAATATGTAGCAACCTCAGGACTTATTGTGCATCCTCAATATAGGGGATTGGGATTAGCCAAGCGCATCAAACAAGCCTCATTCGAATTAGCTCGCTTACGTTGGCCAAAAGCAAAAATTTTTAGTTTGACATCAGGTGCTGCCGTAATGAAAATGAATACCGAATTAGGATATCTACCTGTCACATTTAATGAACTTACAGACGACGAAGCTTTCTGGAAAGGGTGCGAAAGCTGTATCAATCATAAAATCTTGGTTGAAAAGGAAAGAAAATTTTGCATCTGTACAGCTATGCTGTACGATCCGACAGACCCGCACAACAGAAAGAAAGAACAAGAAATAAAAGATTTAAATAAGGAATAAGAGAAAATGGATAAGAAGAAAGTAGTTGTTGCTTATAGCGGAGGACTGGATACTTCGTTTACTGTTATGTACTTAACAAAGGAAAAAGGATACGAAGTCTATGCAGCTTGTGCTAACACGGGGGGATTTAGCCCGGAACAATTAAAAAAGAATGAGGAAAATGCATATAAACTTGGCGCCAAGAAGTATATCACACTTGACGTCACGCAAGAATATTATGAGAAGAGCTTAAAATTCATGGTTTTTGGCAACGTACTGCGAAATGGCACTTATCCTATATCTGTTAGTTCAGAACGAATATTTCAAGCTTTATCCATTGCTCGATATGCCAATGAAATCAAGGCAGATGCTATTGCACATGGTTCTACAGGTGCAGGTAATGACCAAATTCGTTTCGACATGACTTTCTTGGTCATGGCTCCGGGAGTTGAAATCATCACCCTGACCCGCGATATGGCACTAAGTCGCCAACAAGAAATTGACTATTTGAATAAAAACGGATTCTCGGCCGACTTTGCCAAACTTAAATATTCTTATAATGTTGGCATTTGGGGAACTTCCATCTGTGGTGGTGAGATTCTTGATTCTGCCCAGGGACTTCCCGAATCGGCTTACTTGAAACAAGTCACCAAACATGGTAGCGAACAACTGCGTCTCGAATTTAAGAAAGGCGAACTCTATGCTATTAACGGCGAAGTCTTTGAAGATAAAATCAAAGCCATTCAAAAAGTAGAAGAAATTGGCGCACCTTATGGCATTGGTCGTGACATGCACGTAGGCGATACAATTATAGGTATCAAAGGACGTGTCGGCTTTGAAGCTGCTGCTGCTTTATTGATTATCGGTGCACATCGCTTTCTTGAAAAATACACCTTGAGCAAATGGCAACAATATTGGAAAGACCAAGTGGCCAATTGGTACGGCATGTTCCTCCACGAAAGTCAATATATGGAACCAGTAATGCGTGATATCGAAGCCATGCTCACTGAATCACAACGCAACGTAGACGGAACAGCAATTCTTGAACTTCGTCCACTTTCTTTCTCTACCGTCGGCGTAGAATCAAAAAGTGACCTTGTCAAAACAAAATTCGGTGAATATGGCGAAATGCAAAAAGGTTGGACAGCCGAAGATGCTAAGGGCTTTATTAAAGTTACTTCAACTCCACTTCGCGTCTATTATGCTAATCATAAGGACGAGAAAATATGATTAAGGTTGGAATAGTTGGAGGTGCAGGATATACGGCCGGTGAATTAATCAGACTGCTGATTAATCATCCCGAAACGGAAATTATCTTCATCAACAGTCTAAGCAATGCCGGAAATAAAGTAGCTGATGTTCACGAAGGTTTATACGGTGATACGGATTTAGAATTTACTGATCAATTGCCACTTGATAAAATTGATGTATTATTCTTTTGTATGGGCTACGGTGACACACAAAAATTCATCGAGACTCACAATATCCCGGAGAATCTGAAACTCATCGACCTCTCTATGGATTACCGCATCAAACGAGAAGGAAATGATTTCGTTTACGGTCTGCCGGAACTTAATCGCCGCAGCATATGTTCGGCTAAACATGTAGCCAACCCAGGTTGTTTTGCCACTTGCATCCAATTGGGAATTCTACCATTAGCTAAACACTTAATGTTGAATGATGATATAATAGTTAACGCTATCACCGGCAGTACGGGTGCGGGAGTAAAGCCGAAGCCAAACAGCCATTTTAGCTGGAGAGACAATAATATCAGCATTTACAAAGCTTTCGAACATCAACATATACCTGAAATAAAACAGTCATTAAAACAATTGCAGAATAGTTTTAATTCCGAAATTGATTTCATTCCTTATCGAGGTGCTTTTCCACGAGGTATTTTTGCCACAATTATTGTAAAAACAAAAACCACCCTTGAAGAAATTGAAAAAATTTATATAGATTATTACGCAAAAGATTCTTTCACGCATATCATTAATAAAGATATTGATCTCAAACAAGTAATCAACACCAATAAGTGCCTCATACATCTTGAAAAACACGGTGATAAATTACTCATCGTCTCTTGTATCGATAATCTATTGAAGGGTGCCAGCGGACAAGCCGTACACAATATGAACCTCATGTTTAATCTGGAAGAGACCATCGGACTTCATTTGAAGCCAAGTGGATTTTAAATTTAAATAATATCAATCATGAAACTTTTTGAAGTATTTCCTTTATATAATATAAACATCGTCAAGGGCAAGGGTTGCCATATTTGGGATGACAAAGGAACAGAATATTTAGACCTTTACGGCGGACACGCCGTTATCTCCATTGGACATTGTCACCCGCACTATATAGAAATGATTAACAAACAAGTAGAAACTCTGGGCTTCTACTCAAATTCGGTAATTAACAAGCTACAACAGCAAGTAGCCGAGCGCCTTGGCAAGATTTCAGGATATGAAGATTACTCCTTATTTTTAATCAACAGCGGTGCTGAAGCTAATGAAAATGCCTTAAAACTGGCTTCTTTCCACAATGGAAGAACTCGGATAATTTCTTTCGACAAAGCCTTTCACGGACGCACTTCATTAGCTGTTGAAGTAACGGATAATCCGAAAATCATCGCTCCGATCAATGATAATAAACATGTCACCTAT
>JALNVG010000003.1 GCA_023227685.1 Bacteroidaceae bacterium | reverse complement strand
ACCTCATCACTCAATACCGAAAAGCCATGTGCAAACCCGCGAGGAATAAAAAACTGTTTACGATTTTCACCTGTCAGCAAAGCTGATACATATTTGCCGAAAGTGGGCGAACCCTTACGAATATCAACTGCAACATCAAGCACAGCTCCTTTCATGGCCCTAACCAACTTGCTCTGCGAATACGGTGCCTTCTGAAAATGCAAACCCCTCAACACACCATAAGACGATTTGCTCTCATTGTCCTGAATAAAACGGATCGGAGCAACCTTTTCATCAAATTCTTTCTGATTATATGTCTCATAAAAATACCCCCGCACATCTTCAAAGACACGGGGCTCAAGAATAACAACACCTTCAATGGCTGTTTTTATAACATTCATATTAACTATTATATTTTTTTTCGGCCACTTTCATCAGATACTGACCATATTTATTTTTCAACATCGGACGGGCCAACTCTATCAATTTTTCTTTAGAAATCCAACCTCTGCTATATGCTATCGTCTCCAAACAAGCCACTTCCAAGCCTTGCCTTTTTTGAATCACTTCGATAAAAGTAGAAGCTTCGTACAGAGAGTCATGCGTCCCCGTATCCAGCCATGCGAAACCACGACCAAGGGTCTGTACTTTCAACTCCTTATCATGCAGAAAGACTTGATTGACTGTTGTAATTTCCAACTCTCCGCGGGCCGACGGTTTGATATGTTTCGCCACATCAACTACCTTATTGGGATAAAAATACAATCCAACCACCGCATAATTTGATTTCGGATGTTCCGGTTTCTCCTCAATGCTCAAACAATTTCCTTCCTTATCATATTGGGCTACACCATAACGTTGGGGATCATCTACCCAATAGCCGAAAATTGTTGCTTCGTTCTTCTCTTCAGCCAAGCGAACAGATTCTTTCAACATACGGGTGAAACTTTGACCATAGAAGATATTATCTCCCAAAGCCAAACAAACAGCATCATTGCCAATAAATTTTTCACCGATGATGAAAGCCTGTGCCAATCCATCGGGCGACGGTTGTTCGGCATAAGAAAAAGAAATACCGTAATCACTACCATCACCCAGCAGATGTTTAAAACCAGGGAGATCATAAGGAGTAGAAATCACCAGAATTTCGCGGATACCGGCCAACATTAACACCGAGATAGGATAATAAATCATCGGTTTATCAAAAATAGGCAAAAGCTGCTTGCTCACTCCTTTTGTAATAGGATAAAGGCGAGTACCGCTTCCGCCAGCCAAGATGATACCTTTCATAATATAGTCATTAATTTTGAAATATAAAACTTATCTCAATCAACGTCTCGGCTTTTCATCCGACTTCAAAGAATGCTCATACCAGTCATACAACTTACTTACCCCCTCTTCGATCTCAATCTTATGGTGCCAACCCAACCGATGTAATTTGCTTACATCAATCAGTTTTCTCATTGTACCGTCTGGCTTGGAAGCATCCCAATGGACTTCACCTTTATAACCGATTGTTTTTTTAATCAACTCAGCCAATTCACCGATAGTCAGTTCCTTGCCTGTTCCCACGTTAATATGACAATTGCGCACTTCCGGAATTTTATAACCGGCCTCATGGAGTTGTGTTGTCGTCATGCCCTGCATTTCCTCTGGCAAACCGTTCAAATCTTTATAATCAACATGTTCTAATACAAAAACAGATGCATCGGCCATCTCTTCGCTCCAAAGAAATTCACGCAAAGGTTTGCCCGTACCCCAAAGTTCCAGATGATCAGAAAAGATACCGTACTTGCCTAAAACAGCTATTATATCTTCCTTTGAAGAAGTACCATTCACTCCTTCCACCGGCAAATGATTCAAATCTGTCGTGAGCATTTTCCAATCCTCACGCTTGAGTGCATCAGCCAGAATCATCTTTCTAATCATGGCAGGCATCACATGGCTTGTTACCAAATCGAAGTTATCGTTCGGGCCATATAAATTTGTTGGCATTACAGCGATATAATTCGTACCGTATTCCATATCAAAGCTCTCACACATCTTCAAGCCGGCTATTTTGGCCATGGCATATGGCTCGTTGGTATATTCCAGGGGAGAAGTAAGTAGTGCATCTTCTTTCATCGGTTGTGGAGCATTCTTAGGATAGATACACGTACTACCCAAGAATAACAATTTCTTTACCTGATGACGGAAAGCTTCACCTATTACATTTTGTTGAATTTGAAGATTGCGGTAGATAAAATCAGCACGGTAAAGACTGTTGGCCATAATACCTCCTACGAATGCGGCTGCAAGAATCACGTATTCCGGTTGTTCGTCATCAAAAAACTTTTTGACAGCTGCGCCATCAAGCAAATCCAATTCTTTGTGAGACTTACCAACCAAATTGACATATCCTTTATTCTTTAAATTATTCCAGATAGCTGAACCCACCAATCCGTGATGCCCGGCCACATATATTTTACTATTTTTATCCATCATGCAATTAGTCATCTATTTGTGCTTTCAAATGAATCTTCTTTACGAAATTAGTATCATGCTTAACCATAATTCTAATCAATTCGTCAAAAGAAGTTGCATTTGAATTCCAGCCCAATACAGTTCTTGCCTTTGTAGGGTCACCCATCAACTGTTCTACTTCTGCCGGCCGAAAATACTTGGGATCAACTTCAACCAGCACTTTACCTGTAGCTTCGTCAATCCCCTTTTCGTCAACACCTTCACCTTCCCAACGAAGATGAATATCAAGTATGCCGAAAGCCTTTGTCGTAAATTCGCGAACCGTATGCATCTCACCTGTGGCAATTACAAAATCATCCGGTTTATCCTGTTGAAGGATTCGCCACATACATTCCACGTAGTCTTTGGCATAACCCCAATCGCGGCGTGCACTCAGATTGCCCAGATAAAGTTTGTCCTGGTATCCTTGTTTGATACGGCAAGCGGCTATCGTTATTTTACGCGTAACGAAAGTCTCGCCTCTACGTTCACTTTCATGATTGAACAAAATACCGTTAGCGGCATACATTCCGTAACTTTCACGATAATTTTTGATGATCCAGTATCCGTATAATTTTGCTACCGAATATGGAGAACGCGGATAAAACGGCGTAGTTTCTTTTTGAGGAACCTCCTGTACCTTTCCAAACAATTCGGAAGTGGATGCCTGATATATGCGCGTTTTCTTTTCCATACCTAAGATACGTACCGCCTCCAGCAAGCGCAAAGTACCTACCCCTACAGTGTCTGCTGTATATTCAGGGCAATCAAAGGAAACTTTTACATGGCTTTGAGCAGCCAGATTATATATTTCGTCAGGTTGGGTAAGTTGCAAGATACGAACCAGCGAACTTGAATCTGTCATATCACCATAATGGAGATTAATAAGACGATCCTTTTTCATATCACGCACCCATTCATCTAAATACAAATGCTCGATGCGTCCCGTATTAAAAGAAGATGAACGACGCATAATACCGTGAACCTCGTAATCTTTATCGATTAATAACTCTGCCAGAAACGAGCCGTCTTGACCGGTAATACCCGTAATTAATGCAACTTTTTTTTTCATATAATTGTTTTTATTATTTTTCAAACTCATTTAGATTGTCTCTTGTGACGACAAAAATAAATATTATTAATGAATAAACAAAGCGAAAATTAACGAAAAGAATAAATAAGATTCAATGGTAAGTAATCAATACGATTTCCTACTAAGAGAATGTTACAATAAATTCTTATATATATCTTCGTATACAGTCTTTACACGCTCAAAAAAACAGACAATCAGGACAGACGGATAGTCATCCTGATTCTCCTCAATAAACCTTACAATTTGTGTCAATGCTATCGTTGCGGCTTCTTGTATGGGATAACCGTATGCCCCCGTACTGATGCTCGGAAACGCAATGGATTTTAAATTCATTTTTGCAGCCATGGCAAGTGCCTTGTCATAGCAGGAAGCCAAAGCCTGCGGTTCACCGTGTTTCCCGTCTCGATAAATAGGGCCAACCGTATGTATCACATAATCTGCCGGTAGATTGTAGCCTCTGGTCAGTTTGCAATCACCCGTATTACAACCGCCGATCGTTTTACATTCTTCAAGCAATTGTTTCCCTGCTGCACGATGAATTGCTCCATCAACACCACCGCCACCTAATAATGAATTATTGGCTGCGTTAACAATGGCATCACAATGCACTCGGGTGATATCTCCTACAATAATCTTTATTTTTTCTATTTCATTAATTTTCATAGATTCATCATACATAATAAGACAAATATACAAAAACCATTTCCATATGCACTCTTTTTATGTAAAATAAAGCGTAAGAACCAACTGTTGTTTTTAAAAAACTAAGCGAATAACCACATTTCTTGATCTAATTATAAACTCATATTAGATTTATCTCTTTTTATTGATAAGCGGGTAAATCATTCTTCAATATTTATTAATCCTATTTCAAAAAAAGATCTATTACCTTTGCAGAAAATATAATTAATGAATAAAAAGAATTCCGTTCTATATCTCATAATAGCATTAGGCTTCCTTTCAGCTTTCGGCCCTTTCGTTACGGATATGTATTTACCTAGTTTGCCATCTTTAGCTGGTTATTTTAACACATCAACGGCACTTGCACAAATGAGTCTATCCTTTAGTATGTTCGGACTGGCTTTCGGACAAATATTGGTCGGCCCTTTGAGCGATAAATACGGCAGAAAAAGACCTTTACTCATATCCATGTGGCTGTTTGTTTTTTCAACTATCGCTTGTATATTTTCATGGAATATTTACTCCTTTGTTTTCTTCCGGCTGATACAAGGAGCGGCAGGTGCAGGCGGAGTTGTGTTATCCAAATCTGTTTCAACCGACTTGTATACAGGACGGGATTTGGCTAAATTCATGGCACTGATTGGCGCAATAAACGGCATCGCTCCGGTCTTTGCTCCGGTTGTAGGGGGAGTAATGATGAGCTTTACCAATTGGATAGTGATCTTTATCGTATTGCTATTTATCGGCTGCATATTGCTTTGTTTGAGCTACGGGTTATATGAAACACTACCGATAGAAAAACGAAGCAAAAAAACGATACTATCAACATTTAAGACTTTCGGACCGGTATTACAAAATCGTATATTTACGTTTTATACCTTGCAGCAATCTTTTGCAATGGCAACCATGTTTGTTTATATTGCCGCATCACCTTTCATTATACAAAAGCACTACGGATATTCTCCTTTGATCTTCAGCATTTGTTTCGGAATCAACGCTTTCGGCATCGGCATAGGATCGGCACTCTCTTTACGTTTTCATCAAATAAAAAATAGTATATTGACCGGAAACATCGGTTTACTTGCATTAGCCGTAGTAACCACTATCAATCTGATGCTGAATGTTCCACTTCTTGAATTTGAAATAAGCTTATTCCTTATGTTAACTTTCATGGGACTAACCCTACCCTCATCCACAGCTCTTGCTCTAGACAGCGCTCGAGATAACATAGGTACCGCATCTGCCGCTTTGGGAGCCATGACTTTTATCCTTGGTGGCATTTGTGCCCCACTCGTAGGCATCGGTAACTTGTTACACTCAACAGCTATTCTTATTTTGATAACCACAACCACATCTTTGATCTTTTGCATACTCGCTGCAAAAGCCAAAAAAGCATCTTGTACCATACCGGAATAATCCAATCTTTCAGTCTACACATGTGCATATATCATAGAGATTGAGCAACAAATAGCATATTTCATCGTTAGATTAAGTGTTATATCCTACATATTTACTGTCTTTTTACAGTTCTATTACTCTGGCCCGTGTATGGAAACCATATAGCCCACGTACGTAAACTATATAGCCCGCGTATGCGGGCCGGATAGCCTCCATACACGGGCTAGAGTAATTAAGCTTTCAAAGATGCTTAATCTCGGCTTCAGCCATAACTATTTTAATGATTAAACACCATTAATTTGGGCTTGTAACCTAATTATATATTACCCGCCTTTATCATCTTTACAGTTCAAGCTAAAAAAACATAAAGTTATACTTTCACCAATAAAATCTTTTGCAATATTTTCTTGAAATACGTAATATTCTTGCTACTTTTGCAGCGCAATAGTTAGCTGATGCTTGTTTCTATCGTAATATCTTTAAAATAAGCACAACACTCAATGTTTGCAATTTTAATATAGACTTTTTGATTTAATAAATCCTTTTAATTTTTTCAGAATTTTTTTCGAGAAATTATTATGAAACAAATGAAAAAGTACAACCATGTAATCATGGTAATCCTTCTCGCCTGTATTTTAACAAGCGGGACAGTTGGTTATCTTCTGCTATTTCCACAATTTTTTCCTAAGAAGACAACAAATATTTATATAGATCGTGATGATACAGCAGATTCTATATATAATAAAGTTAAAGAAACAGGATGCGGCAATGCCATCTGGTTATTTCACTGGCTCATCAGCAGACCGGATTTTAAGAAAAATATTCATACGGGATGTTATCGGATACGGCCTCATGACAGCAATTTTATACTCTATCGCAGAATATCCAGAGGACATCAAACTCCGGTGAACCTCACGATAGGAAGTGTGCGAACCTTGGGTAATTTGGCCGCAAGCATTGGCAAACAATTAATGATTGACTCAACCGATATCGCCCATCTCATGAACGATTCATCATATCAAATGAAACTCGGCTTCACATACGAAACAGAACCCTGCCTATTCATTCCCGACACTTATCAAGTTTATTGGAATATCAGCACCACTGAGTTGTTTGAAAAAATGAAAAAGGAATATCATCACTTTTGGAACAAGGACCGTTTAAATCTGGCCAACTCCATCGGATTGACACCAAACGAAGTTACTACAATTGCATCCATCGTTGACGAAGAGACAAATAACAATACTGAAAAGCCCATGATTGCGGGACTTTACATCAATCGGCTCCACCAGAATCTACCTTTACAGGCTGACCCGACAGTTAAATTTGCCCTAAAAGATTTTGCTTTAAAACGCATCTCGAACGCAAATCTGAGCATCGATTCACCTTATAATACATATCGACGCACGGGGTTACCTCCCGGACCGATTCGCATACCTTCACAAAAAGGTATCAATAGCGTACTTCATTACGTAAGGCACAACTATATATATATGTGTGCTAAAGGCGATTTTTCGGGCACTCACGCCTTTGCTTCAAATTACAACGAACATATTAAAAATGCAAGGCTTTATTGGAAAGAGCTGAATAAAAGAAAGATTTTTAAATAATATTGTGATAAAATGAACTAAATATTTTATCTTTGTGAGAAGAATAGTTTTCGAACTATGATCAACATTAACAATATTACAATATGAGTAAACAACTCTTGCTTGGCGATGAATCAATCGCACAAGCAGCATTGGATGCGGGAATTTCCGGCGTTTATGCCTATCCCGGCACTCCTTCTACTGAAATTACAGAGTATATTCAAAATTCCCCGCTCAACGGAGAACGAAAGATTCACAATCGTTGGTGCACTAACGAAAAGACAGCAATGGAAGCATCTCTGGGCATGTCTTTTGTTGGTAAACGTGCACTGGTTTGCATGAAACATGTGGGCATGAATGTAGCCGCAGACAGTTTTATCAATTCGGCAGTTACCGGAGTTAATGGCGGACTGATAGTTGTTGCCGCAGATGATCCCAGCATGCACTCTTCACAAAACGAACAAGATAGTCGCTTCTATGGAGATTTTGCTCTTGTACCTATTTTCGAACCCGGCAACCAACAGGAAGCCTACGATATGACATACGGCGGTTTTGAATTTTCAGAAAAAATAGGCGAACCTGTCATCATGCGCATGGTAACACGTTTGGCTCATTCTCGCTCCGGCGTCGAATTCAAAAGCTTAAAGCCGCAAAATGAAGTTTCCTTTGGCGAAGATCCTCGCCAATTTGTTCTTCTACCGGCCATTGCACGCAAACGATATAAAATATTGTTAGGCAAACAAGAGGCTATGATTAAAGCTTCAGAAGAATCCATATACAACCGATATATTGACGGACCGAATAAAAAGCTCGGAATCATAGCCTGCGGAATAGGCTATAATTATCTAATGGAAAACAATCCGAACGGTTGTGAATATCCTGTTTTAAAAATCGGACAATATCCGCTTCCCAAGAAACAATTAATGAAATTGTGCAACGAATGCAAAGAAATCCTCGTTATTGAAGATGGGCAACCTTTTGTTGAGAAAAAAATACAAGGATATCTAAGTATTGGCATCAAGGTCAGAGGCAGACTTGACGGCACATTCCCGCAAGACGGAGAATTAACTCCGGACTCCGTAGCAAAAGCATTAGGCAAAGAAAATAAAAGGAACTTTGATATGCCTGACATCGTCGAAATGCGACCACCGGCTCTTTGTCAGGGTTGCGGTCACCGCGACATGTATACTGTGCTGACAGAAGTTCTTAAAAAAGAATACCCTTCGCACAAAGTATTCGGTGATATAGGATGTTATACTTTGGGAGCCGGCGCCCCCTTCTTTGCCATTAATTCCTGTGTGGATATGGGAGCTTCTATTACCATGGCAAAAGGAGCAGCAGACGGGGGACTTTATCCATCGGTTGCTGTCATCGGCGACTCCACTTTCACTCATTCCGGAATGACGGGACTACTTGACTGTGTAAACGAAAAAGCAGATGTAACAATCATCATTTCCGACAATGAAACAACCGCCATGACCGGCGGACAGGATTCTGCAGGCACAGGAAAAATAGAAGCTATTTGTACGGGTATCGGTGTTGATCCGAAACATATTCGTGTTGTAATTCCTTTGAAAAAGAATTATGATGAAATGAAGAAGATATTACGTGAAGAAATTCAATATCATGGCGTTTCCGTCATCATACCCAGAAGAGAATGTATCCAGACATTGGCACGTAAAAACAGGAAAAAATAATCATGAAGAAAGATATTATATTATCGGGGGTCGGCGGACAAGGAATTTTATCTATCGCCACAGTTATAGGCAAAGCAGCCCTCAAAGAAGGACTTTATTTAAAACAAGCTGAAGTTCACGGAATGAGCCAACGCGGTGGCGATGTGCAGTCAAATCTTCGTCTAAGCGACAAACCTATCGCTTCCGATCTGATCTCAATAGGAAAATGTGACCTGATTATCTCACTTGAACCCATGGAAGCATTGCGCTACCTGCCATATCTGAGCAAAGACGGCTGGTTGGTAACAAGCGAAACACCACTCATCAATATTCCGAATTATCCAGATCAAACAAAATTGATGGACACTATTGATAAGTTGCCCCACAAGATAGTACTCGACGTTGACAATGTGGCTAAAGAAGTGGGCTCCACCCGCGTGGCAAATATCGTTTTGCTTGGAGCAACAATTCCTTTTTTAGGCATGAACTATCAGTTGATCCAAGAAAGTATTAAAAATATATTCCAACGCAAAGGTGATGCTATCGTTGAATTGAATCTTAAAGCCTTAGCTGCAGGCAAAGGTATAGCAGAAAAACTGATACAATAAATCTAACTTACAAAAGATGAATACAGAATATTGGCAAGAGGAAATAGAGACGATGAGCCGTGAGGAACTTAAAAAATTACAACTCACCCGTCTTAAAAGAACCGTTGATATTGCAGCACACTCCCCTTTTTATAAAAAAGTATTTGCTGAACATAATATCACACCGGATTCGATAAAATCTCTTGAAGATATAAAAAAAATTCCGTTCACAACCAAAGAAAATCTAAGAAGTAATTACCCTTTTGGCCTTGTAGCCGGAGATATGAGAAACGATGGCGTGCGTATACACTCTTCAAGTGGAACAACAGGTAACCCAACTGTCATCGTACATTCGCAACACGATTTGGATTCGTGGGCCAATCTTGTAGCACGTTGTTTATACATGACCGGTGTACGAAAAACAGATGTCTTTCAAAATAGTTCCGGCTACGGCATGTTCACCGGCGGACTTGGCTTTCAATATGGTGCCGAACGTCTGGGCGCTCTAACTGTACCTGCTGCCGCAGGAAACAGTAAACGCCAAATTAAATTCATTCAAGATTTTCATACAACAGCCCTACATGCGATACCAAGTTACGCTATTCGTCTAGCCGAAGTAATGCAGGAAATGGGGCTTAATCCGGCAGACACCTCTTTAAAAAGATTAATGATCGGTGCCGAACCCCATACCGACGAACAAAGGAAAAAGATTGAACGTATGTTAGGTGTCAAAGCTTACAACAGCTTTGGAATGACAGAAATGAACGGACCAGGTGTTGCTTTTGAATGTAAAGAACAGAATGGTATGCATCTTTGGGAAGATTGCTACTATATAGAAATTGTTGACCCAAAAACATCCGAGCCTGTACCCGACGGTGAAATCGGCGAAATGGTATTAACTACGCTTGACAGAGAAATGATGCCACTAATCCGTTACAAGACACACGACTTAACACGCATTCTTCCCGGTAAATGTCCGTGCGGACGTACTCATATTCGTATTGACCGTTTGAAAGGACGTACCGATGATATGTTCATCATCAAAGGGGTAAATATATTCCCAATGCAAGTGGAAAAGATTCTTGTTCAATTTCCGGAGTTAGGTAGCAATTATCTCATTACACTTGAAACCGTGAAAGATGTTGACTATATGATTGTTGAAGTTGAAATCAATAACTTATCCACTGATAATTATATTGAACTCGAAAAGTTGCAAAAGAATATTGCACGCTTATTAAAAGACGAAATACTTGTTACTCCAAAAGTGAAACTTGTAAAAAAAGGTACATTACCTCAAAGTGAAGGTAAAGCTATACGGGTAACTGATTTACGTCACAATAGATAAGCAGAAAGACTGTAAAATAAAGAAAGAAAAACCGCATCGGCGATGTGATGAAACTCTGATAGAACAAGATTTGAGTGTCCAACTTTCTTTGTAATCCACCGGCTTACGCTGTCCCGAAGGATGTGGCCCGCCATCAAAAATTGAAACTTTCTCGGTAGATCAGATTAATTTGAAGAGTTTCCCAATCTAGTCGATGCGGCTATTTTCTTATCACAAATATAATCACTTTCTATTAAATAAACAAGTATCTACGATCTTTTGTTCGAAAAATAATCATTTCTTTTAACCATAATAAAAAGTACTAAAAAAATGCCGGATACATTCTTTGTACCCGGCATTTTATAAGAGTTTTAAATGAACCTTATTGACAGTTTTTTGCTTTGTCTAAAATGGCTTTGAAAGCTTCCATATTGTTCATAGCTAAATCAGCCAGAACCTTACGGTTGATTTCAATACCGGCTTTATGCAAGTCACCCATTAGACGAGAATAAGAAGTTCCCTCCATACGTGCAGCTGCATTAATACGTTGTATCCAAAGTCCACGAAAATTTCTTTTCTTGTTCCTACGATCGCGAAAAGCATAAGTTAGGCCTTTCTCCCACGTATTTTTGGCAACTGTCCAAACATTTTTTCTTGCACCAAAGTAGCCTTTGGTTTGCTTCAGAACTTTCTTTCTTCTAGCTTTTGAAGCAACATGATTTACTGATCTTGGCATAGTTTTTTTTACTTTTTGAATGTTAGCGCCGAATTTTCACAAAACGGACTTTAAGCTAAAACACTCGGTTAATAATACTTTAATAATACTTTTTTGTACGCTAATCCGTTACTTCATTGCTAAAAGTTGCTTTACTTGCTTTACATTGCTATGATCAACAATAGCAAAGTGATCAAGATTCCTTTTTTGTTTTTTAGTCTTCTTCGTCAGAAGATGGCTGTGATAAGCGTGCTTTCTTTTGATTTTACCTGTTCCGGTAAGGGTAAACCTCTTTTTTGCACCGGAGTTAGTCTTCATCTTTGGCATCTTTTTTATTTTTAAATTATTAAATATAATATGGTAACGCACTATACCGCGTTACTCATTTTCTCTACTACAATTTATTTCCTTCTTTAGATTCATCAGCATCTTTTACTTCGGGTGCTGCAGGAACATCAGATTTTACTTCTTCTTTCTTAGAGACTTCTTCTTTCTTAGAAACTTTCTTAGTTACTTCTTTCTTTGAAGTAACGGTCGTTTTTTTTGAAGATGAACTCCCTTCAGTTTTCTTCGGAGATAAGAAGATGAACATTCTCTTTCCCTCCAGCATTGGCAATCTGTCTACCTTGGCATATTCTTCCAAGTCATTGGCAAATCTCAAAAGCAAAACTTCACCTTGATCTTTGAAAAGAATCGAACGTCCTTTAAAAAAAACAGAGGCCTTTACTTTATTTCCTTCTTCTAAGAAATTTATAGCATGCTTTAACTTAAAATTATAATCATGAACATCAGTCTGAGGTCCAAAACGAATCTCCTTTATATCAATCTTAACTAGCTTTGCTTTTAATTCCTTCATGTGCTTTTTCTGCTGATAAAGGAATTTAGAGTATTCAATAATACGACAAACAGGTGGTGTTGCATTAGGTGATATTTCCACAAGATCCATGCCTTTCTCTTCGGCTATTTTCAAAGCCTTAAACGTTGGATACACTTCTGGTACTACTCCATCACCACCTACAACTCGAACTTCTTTGGAATGAATTTGATCGTTGATACGATACTTATTCTTAAAACTATCTCCCTTCATTAAAAATGTTTTTCCTATTTGTTATAAATACTATTATTATATAATATATCTTTAATCGTGCGCAAAGTTACCATTTATTTATTAAGTTTTGAACTTCTTCGTCAATTTTTTTTGCAAAATCCTCAAATTTCATTGTTCCTTTATCACCTTCACCTTGTTTACGTACAGATACGGTACCGTTTAAAGCTTCTTTCTCGCCAACAACCAACATATATGGTATACGTTTCAACTCATTATCACGAATTTTACGACCGATTTTCTCGTTACGATCATCCAGTATAACACGAACGGACTTACTCTTCAAATAAGTTCTAACCTCCTCTGCATAATCATTAAATTTCTCACTGATAGGTAAAATAACAGCCTGTTCAGGTGTGAGCCACAAAGGGAACTTGCCGGCTGTATGCTCTATAAGTACTGCTACAAAACGCTCCATTGAGCCAAATGGTGCACGGTGAATCATCACCGGACGATGTTTTTTGTTGTCAGCACCCATATACTCAAGTTCAAAACGTTCAGGCAAATTATAATCCACTTGAATTGTACCCAACTGCCAACGACGACCAATTGCATCTTTCACCATAAAGTCAAGTTTAGGTCCGTAGAACGCTGCTTCACCATACTCGATTTTCGCTTTTAAACCTTTTTCCTTACAAGCCTCAATAATCGCCTTCTCCGATTTATCCCAATTCTCGTCACTTCCCATATATTTCTCATGATCATTCTTATCGCGTAGAGATATTTGAGCTTCAAAATTATCAAAACTCATAGAGCGGAACACGATAGAAATTATATCCATCACATGAAGGAACTCATCCTTTACTTGATCCGGACGACAAAAAATATGTGCATCATCCTGCGTAAAACTACGTACACGCGTTAAGCCATGAAGTTCACCACTTTGCTCATAACGACAAACAGTACCAAACTCTGCTATACGCAAAGGTAAATCCTTATATGAATGAGGACTATTCTTATAAATCATACAGTGATGAGGACAATTCATTGGTTTTAAGAAATATTCCTCTCCTTCTTCCGGTGTATGAATAGGCTGAAAAGAATCCTTGCCATAGTGAGCATAATGTCCGGATGTCACATACAACATTTTATTACCTATTGGAGGAGTAATAACTTCTTGATAATCGTAACGGATCTGTATTTTACGTAAAAAGTCTTGTAACAAAAGACGCAATGTCGTACCCTTCGGCAACCAAATTGGCAAACCCTTGCCCACCATATCAGAGAACATGAACAGTTGCATCTCTTTACCGATTTTACGGTGATCGCGTTTCTTTGCCTCCTCCAACAATACTAGATATTCATCAAGCATTTTCTTCTTTGGAAAAGTAATACCGTAAATACGAGTCAACATCTTACGATCTTCGTGACCACGCCAATAGGCACCTGCGATAGAAGTCAGCTTGATCGCTTTTATAGGAGCTGTATTTATTAAATGCGGTCCCTTACACAAATCAGTAAAAGCCCCTTGCGTGTAAGTAGTGATATGACCATTTTCCAATTCAGAGATTAACTCACATTTATAGGTCTGCCCTTCATCACCAAATTTCTTTAATGCATCTGTTTTAGAAATATCTTTTCTTACCACTGCTTCTTTTTTCGAAGCCAAATCTTTCATTTTCTTTTCAATGATAGGCAAATCACTTTCTTTAATAACGGTATCACCGGGATCTACATCATAATAGAAACCGTTTTCTATTGCGGGACCTATGCCAAATTGAATTCCTGGATATAGTTCCTGCAATGCTTCCGCCATTAAATGAGCACTTGTATGCCAAAAAGCATGTTTGCCTTCATCATCATCCCATTTATACAGAACAACTAATGAATCAGCATTAATTGAACGCTCCAAATCATAAATTTCTCCATTAACACCACATGCCAAGACTTCACGAGCTAAACTCGAGCTTAAACTTTCTGCAATTTGGAGACCGTTCACCCCTTCGTTGTATTCACGAATAGAACCATCGGGAAAAGTAATCTTTATCATATTATAATATGTTTTTATTTTCAATATAACCGACAAAAATAGCTAATAATATTATAGAATCCTATTTTTTTATTAAAAAAGCATATCATTCCTGCTGGTCGGTAAATCTTTTTATAATATTGTAAGCAGATGCAATGCCTAATTCTCCGGCTCTGCTCAAATCATTTATACCTAATTTATTTTCGCCAAGGAATATATGGGTAAGCCCACGATTATAATAAGCCTCTGCCAAATCAGGATTTAGCTGAATAGCTTTAGTATAATCATTAATAGCCGCACGATAATCTTTTAACATGGCAAAAATGTTGCCTCTGTTATAATAAGAATACACAAAATCTGGATCTATCGAAATGACTTTATCTAAATCTTTGATTATAACATCATAATCAACCCTATCCACTTCACGCTGAACAGAAGCTTTATCAATAGAATTCCGACTACCATTCTGCTCAGATTTCTCATATTCCAATTGTTTGCAACGAATTAATGCTCGCATGAAATAAGCAGGGAAGAATGATTCATCCAGCAAAATCGATTTTGTTAAATCAGATACTGCACTTGTAAAGTCTTGCACAAGATAAAAATCCATTGCCCGCGCGAATCGTTTGGGTGCACTTGTACTTTCGGCCACAATTGCAGAAGTATGTGCATCTATCAAAGCAAAATGAAACTTAATTTGATCTTTAGTTAACGGAGCCTCTGCATCGGTAATGAGTAATCTGAGTGGCAAAATGTTAGAATGGTTCAAGCTATCAATAAACTTATCATAATGAATGCTCCGGCTTATTCCCGAAACTTTTTCATAATAAGTCAGCGCATACATCGATTTCAACTTAATAATTACATTTTTGTCTTGAACACGACCACGATAATCACTCTTGTATTTTCTATCCTGCTCCGATTCGTCGGCTATAACAATCTTTCTATAATTATTCATATCCTTATTGGATTTCTTGCGCGTTTTATTGCCGCTATCAGCAGTCTTTTTCTTGCTTTTACCTGCTCCTCCATTTGAAATCCCATAGCTTTTATCCAATTGCATCTTCATGACAATATAGTCATCTTTGTCGGCCCCTTTCTTATCACCAATCTTTCTTCTGGCTTGTGCGCGTTGAGAATACCCTGTCAAAAAATTAGGATATTTACTGATAACCTTTGTATAATCAGCGATTGCACCTCTATAATTACCGGTTTGTGCACGAAGTATACCACGATTGAATGTAGCCATCATGTCATTGGAATCTATTTTAAGAACAAAATCGAAATCTTCAAGAGCACGATTATCATCACCAACCTGTGCGCGAAGTAATCCGCGATTATAATGACCGATAAAATTATTAGGATCAAGGTTCAAAGCTGTATCGTAGTCGTTCATAGCACCCCGCAGATTGTTTTGATGAAACCGAGCTAAAGCACGATTAATATAATTCCCTGAATTATCTACATTATTATGTATGGCCTGATTAAAATCAGTCTCGGCATCTTTGTATTTACCTTGCTGCAATTTGATAACAGCGCGCATTGACCACGCATCAGCATCAAACCTATCCATTTTTATAACTACATCAATATCTTTCATTGCTGTAATGGTGTCCTTCTGCATCAACGAAATCTCTCCCCTCATTAGATATGCACGCGTATAATTAGGTGAAACCTCAAGTAAACGTTCAATATCTTCTTTAGCTATAATATAATCTTTCTTTTGAATATGACAAAGCGCCATATTATACCATAAAACGGTATTCTCAGGATTATATTTCAAAGCTTTTTTATAATCATCTATTGCACCATCAAAATTTCCCTGACGTATTCTAGCCAAACCTCGTATTTGGTATGCACTAACGACAAATGGGTCGCGTTGGATAGCTTCATTACAATCTTCTTCTGCACCTACATAATCATCAAGATTGATTTTAGCTAATGCTCTAAAATAATAAGGTTCATATAGATAGGGCTTTGCATTAATAACCTCATTAAAATATTGAATAGAAAGTACATAATCTTCAAAATACAGTGCATTACGGGCTATTGTCATTACCCGATCGGTATTGATTTGAGCACATAATACTCCAGGAAACAGCAATAGAACTGCCAGTATTTTTTTGAATTTCGACATCATACTTTAAGTAAGTCAAGCAAAAATAATGCTTTTAATTTACTTAAATAGAATAAAAACGTTTTTTATCTTTATTTTACTTGTTTCATCTTATATGATCCACGCACCTTTCCCTTCAGCATAACATTCAATTTGCCATTAACCATCTGTTTACGGAAAGCGCTAATATGATCAATAAAGAGTTTACCGTCCAAATGATCGAACTCGTGTTGCATAACACGGGCTAAATAGCCCTCTACGAATTCCTCATGCTCCTCAAAATTTTCATCCATATACTTAACACGAATTTTATCGCTTCGCTTCACCGATTCATGAATACCTGGCAAACTTAAACAACCCTCTTCCATACTAACTTCTTTATCACCAAACTCTAAAATATGAGGATTAATATATGCTTTATTAAAGTCTTTATATTCAGGATAATCATCAGAAAAAGGATCAAGCGTAATAACAGCCAAACGAATAGGCAGACCGATCTGAGGTGCAGCCAAACCAACTCCATCAGCATGTACCATTGTTTCAAACATGTTTGAAATTAACTCCTTTAAATTAGGATAATCTGATGCAATATCTTTAGTATTCTGCCTAAGTACGGGCATTCCATAAATAAAAATAGGTAATAACATAATTTTATATAGTTTTCTTATTATCAAATATTAAAACGTTTACTTTCTAAATACGACTGTAAAATGATTGTAGCACTAATTTCATCTACTAATGCTTTATTTTGCCGGGCTTTTTTCTTCAAACCCGCATCAAGCATTGTTCGATGAGCTAAGACTGAGGTAAAACGTTCATCTACCATTTCAATAACCATCTCGGGAAGAGTCTTATGCAATTTACTCTTGAAGACATCTATATTTTTCATATTATCCGAATCTTCATTATTCATTTGCTTTGGCAGACCGATAACTATTCTTTCTACCTCCTCTTTATCTACATAATTAACAATAAAATCCATTAAAACACTTGTGGACACAGTGGTCAATCCATTCGCTATAATTTGCATCGGATCACTTACGGCTATGCCAGTCCGTTTTTTCCCATAATCTATGGCTAAGATTCTACTCATTTAAGTGCAAAAATACAATTATTATTTGAATCAATAAAAGAAAATTCCAATTATTGTAGAAACATATCACTTAACAACAAGAGGCAGCGATGCATATTAAGGATGATTTAATATAAAAGATGGGCATCTTCTATATGAAGATGCCCATCTTATTATACTAATTATTTAATGAAATATCTATTTCATAATAACTACACGATTCAGATAATTCTTACCAAACATATTAGATGTACCACCAAAACCGATACGTATAAGTTGGTCTTTGCTTACACCAGCATCTATCAATGCATTGTAAACAACCTTAGCACGTTTTTCAGAAAGCTTCTTATTTAAAGAAATCGATCCTGTTGCCTTATCTGCATAACCTGCTATCTTATACTTTGCGTCAGGATTAGCTTTCATTGCATCAGCGATTAATTTAATATTAACCTTACCATAACCATCAATCTTAGCACTACCTATCTTGAAGAACACAGCCATCGGATTAACTATAGTTTTTTCGTGTACTACTTCCTTAATTTCAGGTTTAACATTCTTCAAAGAATCCTGAGTATCAGCCAAATCTTTCAGACATTGAGATAGCTGTTCGCGACACTCATTAATGGCATTATTCAGAGCTGTATTATCAACAGGTTTGCAAGAAACAAATTTCTTTCCTCCGAATGTATAAGCTGTACCAACAGTTAAAGATACGGCTCCATCTGTATAAGCACTACTCTTTGAACCAAAAATTGAAGGTGAAACTTCACCACGAGCTTCAACGTTGATATCCCAATTTTCACAAATATTGAATTGTCCCATCAAACCAACAGAACCGTTAATCAACGCATCAATCGTTTTCTGATCTCCGAAAGCTTTGGCAAAAGTCAAACCGGGACCTGCAAAAGCAGATAATGTAAACAAGCGATTAGGATTATAACCATATATCGCATTTGATAAATTATATAATCCTTCAATACGAGTTGTTACATAATGCTTGTTTAACTTTTTATATAAACCATCAGCCAAACCATACTCAGAATATAATCTTGACCATGCACCAGCCGCTTGTAAGCGAACTCCCCAAATAGGGTTGAATAATTTGCCCACCGATATATTCAGTATAGGCGTAATGGCATTCCCTATGCCATAATCACTATTATCTGGATTTACGCATACCTGAGCACCCCCACCGATACCTATAAAGATATTATCCTTAAAGTTGTCGCTATAGAATGTCTCTTTATACTGCGCAGTAGCCGTTGAAGCCACACCAGCTAATAGTAAAGATAATATTACTAATTTACTTTTCATTGTTTTCTTGTTTTTTTAATCTAACTTCATCTTTAAAAAATAGAAGTATTATCAAAATAATCTAACTAAAAGCCTACTTTCTATTCTATTAATTAGATGAACCAGAACCACCACCTGCATTACTATCATCGCCATGGCTATGGCTATGACTATGATCATGAGTCGTATCGTAACGAGGTGATATGACAACATTAGACATATAGGAAACCAAACCTTTTTTAGCACTGAAGGTAAGACTTCTAACTGCATATGTATAAATAATATCATAACCGGTAAGTGTTCCTCCATTTGGATTGATAGTGGAAGTACTGCTTACATAAGTAAAGCCATAAGCTCTGCCCAAAAATTTCGAAGCAGATGCAATCCATATATCATTCTCACTTAAGGATCTAACAAGAGTAGAGCTGGCTGAAGACGGAATGACATTAGATATAAAACCTGTTATGGAAAAATAAGGTACACTAACCTCCTCTGTCGTTGCAGATGTATAAGTTACTGGAAGAGTTTTCTGTATACTTCCATCAGACAATATAATAGTTGTGACATTGCCAACAGTTGCACCCGTTAATGATAAGTCCTTAATAAATGCATCCGTTGCTAAAACTTGATCACCTACAAAAGTTGTATATCCGGCATCGCTAGAAGTTGCAGGATCATTAGCCTCAGGCTCAACGACTTGCGTTGTAGCATCAAATAGGATGATATCAGCATAGCATACACACTCTTCACCGGCAGCAACAGTCGGTAAAAAAATTGTTCTTGTAGCTTCCAAATAACCATCAAGATTAACAGTAACAGTATAAGTACCACCAGCACTTTCAGTCGTTGTAAAATAACCATTAGTTGTAGTAACTGAGGTAGAACCAATAGTTACAGTTCCATTTACAGCCTCACCAGTAGAAGCTGAAAACAAATTACCATAGATGGTATACTTTGCCGCAGCAGGAGTAGGCACATCAATGTTCTCTTTTTCATAGCAGCTAGCGAACAAACCGCAGAATGCTACCAAAATTAACGCTAATTTTGCGTTAAGACCTAATAAAATACTTTTCTTTTTCATGTCAATAAAATAAAATTAATAATTCAAAATTTCTGATTTAATAAAATAGGGATTAAAACTATTCCTTTGCATTACATTATCACTTGGCATAACCTTATATTCTTTATAATAATATTTTTCATTTCCCGCATTATAAGATATACCAAATTGATTAGATAAATCAACACGAGGAATATACCCCTTACGCTTATATTTATATGGAGGAAGAGCTATCTGAAACAAAAAGCCTCCATTACTATTCGCACCATTGGCCTTTTCAGCATAAAAGCCTATAGAAGCATAACGGAAATGGCGCACGACATCTACTCTAACACCTCTTTCACCCAACAAAAACTGTGCTCCTCTCACTGTTGTTTCTAAATTATAACAAGGTAAATAATAAGATGCACCGATTGACCACATCAAACGTTTCAAGGTACCATAATAACAAGTAAAACCATCCCAATAATTCTGACCGGTATAACCTATTCTACCCTCAATTGTAAAATGTTCATCACTAAAATGATGCCAAACCGTCATATCAATACCATAACGATTATTATTAAAAAGACCGATGGCAAACTTTCCCCATATATTATATGGTAAACGAACATTTTGCGTAATTTCAAAAAACTGAGGCCTAACTTTGCTACACAGACGACCATAACCATCATTATACAGAGGAAGAATGATTTGGCCTATAAATTTCATACCTTTCCATAAAGAAACCTCCACGGCTGGTGAAAAATTAGTCAACACTTGATATATCTGGGTAATTATGTAATTTTTAAAGGATAATTCAGGATATACCATAATATCAACCTTAAATAGAGAGCTATTTCTTTTCTTAATTTGACGTAGTTGTTTCACATCTCCCAACTTATAACTGATATCCCAATCGGCATGAGTTACAATACTAGTAGTATCAATACTCATTGGCTGATAATTAAGAGAAATTTGGGGAATATTATTATCTAAGAAAATAATTCTACATGATTTTCGGACTGGTAATCCGATTTTTTGAATAATATCAAGAGCCTTACCTATGCCGACACCCTGTAAACGATAAGCGTCATTTTCCATGACATATATGCGTTCCTTTTCATTTTCAGACCAACCCACATTTGTAAATCCCATTTTGACGAGCATATTGACTGCATCTTCACCACCCTGGCAATTTCCCTTCAAAGGAAATAAGCAGAACAGTAATAATGCTACACCATTCACTGCATATGAATTTATAATCAATACGTTTCTCATTTTATAGGTTTTGTGTCTATTTTCCTTATAATCGTTAGGCCTAAATTTCTTATGAATATATCTAGCGCCCACGTTTCAGGACAAATGTAATCATATTTTTTATTACAACAAAGGAATTCATAAAAAAAACAAGAAAAACATTAAAATTAATATTTCTTACTCCGATTTCGTAATTCTATAAAAAAAAGTGTATCTTTTAATTAAAAGATACACTTCGATTATAAACGCTATTTATTAAAAAAAAATCAATCAAGTCGATACAGTAGCCAAGAGCCTTGAAAATCAGCACGCTCAGGATATTTTGCCTTAAACTCATCACGTGCCGTTTCAGCAGATGAACGATCATCAAAAGTATTGACGATTACACGATACATTGCTTTTTCGGCATTAAAGGCAACTGTAGCACCATAGCCACGTGCATCCAACCAATCTTTCAAACCGTCAGCATTGGCCTTAACACCAAAACTACCAACAACTACACTATATTTCTTTAACATATCTTTGCCAGAAACCACAGTTACCTTTTCCTGACGAATACCTGTTGAATTACTAACAGATTTCTTTACCGTATATGGAGCAGTTACCGAAGTAGCTGCCTCTGTTGCTGTTGACGATGTTTGAAGACTATCAACCAATTCATGTTGCTTAGCTTTTTCGTAAGCTTTTTTATATGCACTTTCACTTGATTTACAAGAAACAAAAGCCAAAGTCATGCATACACTAATTCCTAGAACTAAAATTTTCTTCATTACTTTATAAAATTTAAATTATTTCCTTTACGTTAATTCATTCCAACAACAAAATAAGAGAATTTTTATCATTATACAAAACAATAATGAACAAAAAAAGTTCGTTATAACTTATTTTAAAAAATAAAATGCCAAATAATAAAAAAAATGCTATATTTGTATGAAAACTAATAAAAATAGAAATATGAAAACATTAAATGTACTAGCGGTTTTTTTAGGCGGCGCTGCCATAGGTGCAATCGTCGGTTTGTTATTTGCTCCGGAAAAAGGAGAAGATACCCGTAACAAAATAGCAGAATTGCTCAAGCAGAAAGGCATAAAGCTCAATAGCGAGGACATGAAGAAGCTTATTGATGAAATTAAAGCTAAAATAAACGGCGATAAAATTAAAGAAGCTGAATAAAAGAAACCAAAAAAGTAGAACAAGCATGTTTACAGATGATAAAAATATAGACAATATACAAAAACTTTTCTCGGAATTCAAGAAATATTTATTACTACAAAAAGAATATACTTTTTTGGAAATAACCGAAAAGTTAACGATATTTTTCTCTACTTTAATATTAGTAATTATCCTCATCATCCTCGGCATGATTGCTTTGTTTTATCTATTTTTTGCTTTCGCTTATATTCTAGAATCTTGGGTTGGCAGTCTAAAAATTAGCTTTTGTATAATTGCCGCACTAAATTTACTACTTATTTCATTAACCGTTGTTTTTCGCAAAAAATTAATAATTCTTCCGATGACAAGATTTCTTTCCGGACTGTTTCTTAATGACTCAAAGAAAAAACAGGATTATGAATAAAAAACAAAATACAAACAACTACTCTTTAGAAAAAATAGCCAGGCGGAAATTCGAAGTATTAGAAGAGATCAAAATACAGCAACTGTTAATGACAGAAACAGTCAAAACCATTATTAATCCTACTAAATCAGCACAAGATAAAAAGGACGTATTTCTACATGCCATTAACATAGGATTTACCTTTTATGATGGAATAACAACAGGATTGAAAATCATACAAAGAATAAAAAAATATATCAGAAAATGCTAAAATAAAAAACAGGCGAAGTCACCAAATATTTGATTTTTATCTCCACCTGTTTTTATTATAAGACTATCAAACGTAACTTTCAAGTAATTTAACGCCACCTTCATTTGGAGTAATGGAAACTTCTTCTGTCGTTGCAGGAATCACAACTGTTTCACCTACATGCAAAGTAAATTCATTATTTTCATTATCTCTCATAGAACATGAGCCTTCGATACAAATAAAAATAATAAATGAATCTAATTCCGAATAATCACAATCTGTTTTTTCGGTTAAATCATATAAAGATGTCGTAAAATGAACACATGCCACCAATTCTACTGGTTCGTCTTTCACCTGTTCATATTTAGTACGATAATCGTCGATCATATCATAATTTATCGCATCACGGGCTAAATCTGTATGCAATTCACGAGTCTTACCATCAGCACCTTTACGGTTAAAATCGTAAATTCGATAAGTAATATTCGATGTTTCTTGAATTTCAGCAATAAAAGCACCTGCACCAATACTATGAATACGTCCTGCCGGAAGATAGAATACATCTCCCTGATGAATTTCATATTCTTGCAAAACATCAGTGATCGTATCATCATAAATACGTTGTTTATACTCTTTAGGCGTAATTTCTTTCGAAAATCCAGAACGCAACTTAGCACCTTTTTCAGCACCAATTACATACCACATTTCTGTTTTTCCCAAAGAATTGTGACGTTTTTTAGCCAGCTTGTCATCTGGGTGAACTTGTATAGACAAGTCTAGCTTTGCATCGATAAATTTGATTAACAATGGAAAAGTGTTACCAAAGCGTTTATAATTAACCTTTCCCACGAGTTCTTCACGGTATCTCCGAACAACATCAGTCAGCGTTAATCCCTTATCAGGACCACTAGCTACAATGGATTCACTACCCTCGACACCAGATACTTCCCAACTTTCACCGACGTTTTTCAAATCAGAACTAAGATTCTTGTACGAAACAATTTTGTCACCACCCCAAAGCGTTTGCTTCAGTAAAGGTTCGAATTTTAATGGATACATTTCAAGTAATTTGTTGAAAATTAAATAATTTAAATTTGACTTATTGAATTCTTAGGCAAACATACAAAAAATTATCAAACGAAAAACAAAATCAAACAAAAATTCGGCATAAAATCTTCTTTTTTCTGAAGATAATAACTTTCAGAACTTAAGAGATTTTTTTAATGCATTTTTTTGCGAAAATTTACATAAATAATTTGCCCGTAACAAAGAATTTGTCGTAATTTGCATAAAACAATTAATTAACTCATCCAAACATGATAAGTAAATTTCCTATGGAAAACAATCTTTCAGGACTACATCCGGAAGATTTTAAAAAGGTGATAAACAACAAAGAAACCAAATTATTCATCCTTAAGAACAAAAATGGAATGGAAGTAGCTGTCACAAATTACGGTTGCGCCATTCTTTCTATTATGGTACCTGACAAGAACGGAAAATATGCCAGTGTAATCCTTGGTCACGACAGCATTGATCATGTTATTAACAGCCCCGAACCTTTTCTAAGCACTACAGTAGGTCGTTATGGTAATCGCATTGCCAATGGAAAATTTACGTTGTTCGGAGAAGATCACCAACTCACAATTAACAATGGCCCAAATTCTTTACATGGAGGTCCAACAGGATTTCACACCCGCATATGGGATGCCGATCAAATTGATCATAGAACCATCCGATTTAACTACGTTTCAGCCGACGGTGAAGAAGGATTCCCCGGTAAATTAGAAGTAGAAATGACCTATCAGCTTGATGAAGACGAAAATACACTGAATATAGAGTATAAGGCAAATACGGATAAAGCCACAATAATCAACCTAACCAATCACGGGTTTTATAACCTCGCCGGAATAAGTAACCCGACTCCTACTGTTGAAAACAATATACTTTCTATCAACGCTGATTACTTCGTACCTATAAATAATGTTTCCATTCCTACGGGAGAGATATTAAAAGTAGAAGGAACCCCTATGGATTTTCGCACTCCGCATATTGTTGGAGAAAGAATTAAAGACAAAGACCAACAAATAATTAACGGAAGCGGTTACGACCATTGCTTCGTGTTGAATAAATCAGAATCTGGAGCTCTCGAATGGGCAGCAACTTGCATCGAGCCAATAAGCGGACGCAAAATGGAAGTATATACTACAGAAACAGGAGTCCAGCTTTACACAGGAAACTGGCTCAATGGCTTCAAAGGAGCACATGGGGCAACATTTCCTTCAAGAAGTGCTATTTGCTTTGAAGCGCAATGTTTTCCTGATACACCAAATAGAGCACATTTTCCAACTTGTACATTACTTCCTGATGATGAATATCAGCAAATTACCATGTATAAATTTGGTATTGAAAAATAGAAGATAATAAAAACCCAATAAAAAACATTATTTAATTTTAAAAACCATGACAGAACAAGATCAAAAGAACTACACATTACCTATTATTATGATGATTTTGCTATTTGGTATGATTTCATTCGTAACCAATTTAGCAGCACCAATGGGTGTAGTAGTTAAAGGACAATTCAACGTATCCAACTTTATGGGTATGCTTGGAAATTTCGGTAATTTTATCGCTTACGCAATTATGGGTGTACCGGCAGGCCTGATGCTAAAGAAAATCGGTTATAAAAACACCGCACTTATAGCTATCCTCATTGGATTTACCGGAATTCTAGTTCAATATTTATCCGGTTTACTCGGTAGTTTTCCTGTTTATTTTTTAGGCGCATTCATTTGCGGTTTTTCTATGTGTACTTTAAATACTGTGGTTAACCCTATGTTGAACACCTTGGGTGGTGGCGGAAAAAAAGGTAATCAATTGATTCAAATCGGTGGGACATTTAATTCCTTGATGGCCACCCTAGTACCTATACTTGTTGGTATCCTTGTCGGACAAGTAACCAGAAACACTGCCATTACGGATGTAAATCCCGTACTATTTATTGCTATGGGGATTTTTGCCACTGTTGGTATCGTATTGTTCTTCGTAAATATACCTGAACCACCAACAAACAAAAACAAACATGAAAAGTTTGAACATACCCCATGGGCTTTTCGCCATTTTTCTTTAGGAGTCATAGCCATCTTTGTCTATGTAGGAATTGAATGTGGTGTACCTGGTACATTAAATTTATTCTTAACCGATCCAAACGGATTTGGCGGTCCAGCAAACCAAGCAGGATTTGTAGTAGGAACATTTTGGTTTCTTATGATTATCGGTCGTTTTGCCGGAGCGTCGCTAGGTGCTAAAATTACAAGTAGAGCCATGCTCATCACTACATCAATTTTAGGTCTTATCCTTGTCTTCGGAGCTATTTTGATGCCTACGACCACTCTAGTTGATATGCCGGTTTTCAAATCAGACTTTTCATTCGGCTTAGCCCAAGTTCCTATTAATGCAATGTTTTTAGTATTAGTCGGTATCTGTACATCCATCATGTGGGGAAGTATCTTTAATTTGGCTGTAGAAGGATTAGGAAAATATACAGAACCCGCTACCGGTATATTTATGATGATGGTCTGTGGTGGTGGCATTCTTCCACTATTACAGAATTTTATTGCTGACCATTACGGATTTATGCCGAGCTACTGGGTCATCATTGTAGCATTGGCTTATCTATTATTTTATGCCGTTTCAGGTTGCAAAAATGTAAATAAAGACATTTCAGTTGACTAAAAGAGTTATTAACTATATAAAAATACACAAACATGAATATAGAACAAGTAAGAAGCCGTTTCACAAAACATTTTGATGGAACAACAGGATCTATTTATGCTTCACCAGGTCGTATAAATCTTATTGGTGAGCATACGGATTATAATGGCGGATTCGTATTTCCCGGAGCTGTAGACAAAGGTATCATGGCAGAAATCAAGCCAAATGATTCGATGAAAGTAGATGCATATTCAATTGATTTGAAAGATCGCATACAATTTGGTTTGAATGAAGAAGATGCTCCAAAAGCCAGTTGGGCAAGATATATTTTCGGTGTATGTCGCGAAATGATAAAACGTGGCGTTCCGGTCAAGGGATTTAATACAGCTTTTTCGGGTGATGTACCTCTAGGAGCGGGCATGTCATCATCAGCAGCCTTAGAGAGCACCTATGCTTTCGCATTAAACGAATTATTCGGAGATAACAAGATCGACAAATTCGAATTGGCAAAAGTTGGTCAGGCAACAGAACACAATTATTGTGGCGTTAACTGCGGCATTATGGATCAATTTGCTTCAGTGTTTGGCAAAGCAGGCAATTTAATTCGTTTGGATTGCCGTTCACTGGAATATCAATATTTCCCTTTTGATCCCAAGGGTTATCGTTTAGTCTTAATTGATTCCGTGGTTAAACACGAATTAGCTTCTTCTGCTTATAATAAACGTCGCGCAAGTTGTGAAACTGCTGTAAAAGCTGTACAAAAGAAATATCCGAAAGTCGAATTTCTACGTGATTGTACCATAGATATGCTTAATGAAGCAAAGGCAGACATGAGCGATGAAGACTATATGCGTGCAGAATATGTTATCGAAGAAATACAACGAGTACTTGATGTATGTGATGCTTTAGAAAAAAGCGATTACGAAACCGTAGGCAAAAAGATGTATGAAACACATCATGGTATGAGTAAGCTTTACGAAGTAAGCTGCGAAGAACTCGATTTCTTGAACGATTGTGCAAAGAAATATGGCGTCACCGGCTCACGAGTCATGGGTGGTGGATTTGGAGGTTGCACACTCAATCTTGTAAAAGATGAGTTGTACGATAACTTCATTCAAGAAACTTGTAAAGAATACGAAACCAAATTTGGTAAGGCTACCAAAGTTTACGATGTTGTTATCAGTGATGGCTCTCGTAGAATTGAATAAATCCGATTAAACAATTAATAGAACAAGTGGTGAAAAGATTGCAATAGCAATTATTTTCACTACTTGTTCTTTCTATTTACTAATATAAAGAACAAGCCAACTACTAAGTAATAATCTAAAATAAATCACGCCCTTCAATCTTAGGCACCTAAAATTCAATCTATTTTTTTGTTTTATAAGTCAACACCAGATTGAGATTCATACTATCACCCACGCATGTATTTTGGACCGACAAGAGAAATGCTTTAAAGAAATAAGCATACTTAAAGAAGAAGCTAGGCACCAAACAATTATAATTCTGAGGCTGAGCAAAGACATCTGAAAAATTATACATCAGCAAAAAATTATAACCATCAGCTAATTTTCCGGTACATAATTCAAAATCTGGTGTTCCCTTAAGAACTGTTCCACTATTTAAGTGACTAATATATTCGTTCAAACAGCCAATATCCGGTGCAAGTAATAATCGGTTCATATAAAACGTAGCATATAAATTTTTCTCAGGAAGAATAACACCTGTAAAATCTGTATATAAAGTACTTCCGTGCAACACAAAAAGAGGATAAGAAACATCTTCGATAGAAAATTGAGTGACGCACGAAATAGGAGAATCACCCTCCGAAAGTTTTTCATTCAATACAATATTAGCAAATTTATTTTCTGCATCAGAACTATAACGGAAAGAAAAGCTCATTAGCGAACAAGGCCCTTTATACATTATTGTATCCATACGATGAAAAAAGCAAGTGGTCATAACACCAACTCCATTATCTTTTAAGAAAACAGACAAATCACTATTTTTAGCGTCTGACTCCTTATCATGATATTCATCGCCATAAAGCTTTCCGGTCATAAGCTGAAGCAACGAAGCCACATTATTAACAGAAAACTGTGTAAAAGAATAGGTTGAATCAGGCAACAATAAACCAGGAAAAACTTTTAAGGATTGTTCCTTCAATAAGAAATTTGCAAATGACTGATCCGTGTCAGTCTCACTGCAATCGGAACAACTAGTACCATTGAGATAAATAAATCTGCCATTTAATCGTAATTCAAACTTTCCCCAACTACTCAATTTAATATTCGAATGAATACTATCACCCAGATCAACAGATTGCATATGAGCATATATTTTTGCAGTCGCCGTAGATTTCCTAGAATCATAAATCTTTTTGAATGGAGCATTATACAATAAAGCCTCATTGGGAGAATGACAAACGTCAATGACTTCTTCTATCAACCTTGCCTGAAAACTTAATACTACGAAATTCGAGGTCTGATAACATGCCAGAAACTCCCCATTAGACAAAGCATAAACATCAATCTTCTCACCTTTGTATTTTAATATTTTCTTAGCATAAGACGCTGGTATATTTTTATCAAAAAAAGATTTAATTAAATTATGATCATGTGCTCCAAGCTTAAAATAAAAAATTTGATCATTCGTTGTTCCAGGAGCATGAAAACTGATAAGCATACTATTCAGTTGTGAACTGGAACCGTTAGATACTCTTGACTCAATATTATAAAAATTGTTTTTTAAAAAAGTAAACAACTTAGAAAAATAAAGATAATTATTTTCCTTACTGGAATCCAGTTCACCTAATTCATTAATCATTTGGTTCACATTATCCACTTCAACAACAGCAACAGCAGAACTTGGTACCAGTGAAAAAAAATTAAAATCTTTTTTATTGCTCACAACCGATATCATATAATACGAATAGAAGGCAAAACCTACCATAAGTAATAATACTAATGAGCCAAGCATTAATTTTACAACTGTGCCTAATTTCATATTTTTCAAACCTATTATCAGCTAAATACAAATGTAAGAAATCAAATTAAATAAACAAAACATCCACTAAAATATTTATAATTAATAAAAGATTTCCAAACTATCATAAGCCAAATGAATATGTTCTGGTAGGAGTTTGTTTACTTCGTCATGAAGTCCGATGTCATGACTCATATGAATAAAATAAGTTTCCTTTGCTTTTATTCGCCGCGCAGCATTCAAAGCTTCTTCCAAACTTTGATGAGTGCGATGAGGTTGTATACGAAGAGCATTCATAATCAAGACATCGACATCTTCAAGCAAATCATAAGAAGATTCCGGCATATAAAGCATATCCGTAATATACGCCATACTCCCGATACGATAGCCCACAATAGGGAGTTGACCATGCATTACACGAAACGGAAGAATCTCTGTATGATGAATAAAGAATGATTTATCTGAACATATATCATTCAATGAGATTCTCGGCACGCCAGGATATTTTTTCTCTGTGAAGCAATAAGGCATACGCATTTGCAAATTCTGCGTTACAGACTGTTCAGCATAAATCGGCACTTCAGCAAAACTACAAAAAGGACGTAAATCATCAATGCCTCCTACATGATCATAATGTTCATGAGTAATGAGCACACCATCAATAGGCTTGAAGTCCATCGACATGAGTTGCGATCTGAAATCGGGTCCGCAATCTATAAGAATACGAGCATCATCAGTTTCAATAATTGAAGAAGCACGCAGCCTTCTATCTTTAGGATTTGGAGAAGTACATACTTTACATTTACAACCAATTTGAGGTACACCGGTAGACGTTCCGCTTCCTAATATTTTGATTTTCATTGAGCTATATAATATTAACTTCAGAATGAATATCAATACCGAACTTTTGTCGTACGGAATGACGCACAGCATCCGATAGTGCAATAATATCTTTCCCTTCGGCACCACCTAGATTAACAAGAACAAGAGCCTGTTTTGCATATACGCCAGCTCGTCCCAATGATTTACCTTTCCACCCACACTGATCAATCATCCATCCAGCAGGAATTTTAACTGTCCCGTCAAGTAGTTTATAAAAAGGTATTTCAGGGTATTTTCTTTGTAAAACACTAAATTGAGTAGAGGTAACTATAGGATTTATGAAGAAACTACCCGCATTACCTACAACTTTAGGATCAGGTAACTTACTGCGACGGATAGAAATAACAGCTTCACGAACACTTTTCAAATCAAGCGTCCCAACATTGGACAATTCTCTACGAATAGCACCGTAATCAAGCATAAAATGTTCATGCTTGCCTAAACGATAAACAACCGCTGTAACAAAAATCTTCTTGTTTTCCGAACGTTTAAAAAGGCTGTTGCGATAAGAATAAATACATTCATCCTTTGAATAAGTATGTAATTCCCCCGAATTGTCAACCGTTTCAACAGACACAATCAAATCTTTTACTTCCACACCATACGCACCAATATTTTGTACAGCAGAAGCACCTACTTCACCAGGAATAAGCGAAAGATTTTCAGCTCCATACCAACCATGCTGTACGCAATAAGCAACAAAATCATCCCATATCTCACCTGCTCCAACCTTCAGAATTACAGAACCATCATCCTCATCCAAAAGATCAATGCCCTTAATACAAGAATGAAGGATCGTGCCATCGTAATCTTGAGTAAAAAGCAAGTTACTTCCACTACCGATATGCAAAAAATTCCCGTCTAGGCATCCTTTAGCAATGAATCGGCCGAATTCTTCCACCGAATGATATTCAATGAAACGAGCCGCTTTTACATCAATGCCGAATGTATTATAAGATAAAAGAGAAAACATTTTTTCCATTACAATTAAACGCTCGTATCTTCAAATTTATAAAGTTTCCATTTTCCACCATATTTCCGAAAATAAAGTACATTGCATAATCCGTTGCCAACACCTTTCAAGGCAAGTATCTTTATAGAAGAATTCAAATTATCAGGCTGACCATAATCAATGTTCGACAAACGATTCAGTGGCAATTCCGGCTTAAAAGCTAACCACTGGCCCGGTTCAAGTGTCGTATTAAGAATATGGAACTCATCGTCAGGATCAATAGTAACAAACGCCAAAGGCTGATGCAGACGTTGCATTTGAAACACACTGTCATTAGAAAACTTCTGAAAGAATTCTATAAAATCTTCACCACTCGCCTTCTTGAGACGAAGTAAAGAAATAGATTCAAGCATCCATTTACTTTTTTCGCGTTGAAAAGCATAAATCTTCGCTGTTCGCTCTTTCATAAAAATCCATTCAACTTTAATAGCAAAAATAGATGTATCCTTTTCTATTTCCATATCCTTTTCGCTATCATATAATTGCGTATAATAAGTCTGCTGAGAGAACAAATGATCATGTCCCCAAAAACGTGCCTCTATCTTATAACGATTTTTTCCGTCATAATATGGCAAAGGAAATTTCACCCTACTACGTTGCATAGAATCATTAGTAGCAAAACTATAAAGAAAATCATCAAATGACCTATCTACTTCCGCAAGCTCAGAATTTGGTGTCTCAACCAAATCAACACTATCATCAGAAAGATAAAGAGCCGAATCATTTGAAGCACTATCTGTAAGTGCAACATCAGCTCTTTTCTTCTGCCCACAAGAAATCAACAGCAAAAGACCAAATAATAATAAAATGATTTGCTTCAATGATTTCCTCCTTTCATTGTTCATTATTAAATCCTTTCAATATCAAATATTTTTATCATCTCAAACTTCAAATCACTATTTCCTTAGGAAATCCCTATCATTCATTATCAAAATCACATGACAAATAACTCTTAGGCAAAGGACGACAATTATAGCAAGAAGCCATCGACTCACCATAAGCTCCAGCCGATTCTATAGCTATAAAGTCTCCTCTCTCAACCCAATTCAATCGAATATCTTTACCAAAAACATCTGACGATTCACAAACCGGACCTACCACATCATATAACTCTTCCGGTAGTTCCGAACTGATATTTTCAATATAATGATGAGCATGATATAACGCAGGACGAATTAAATCCGTCATACCAGCATCAAGAATAGCAAATTGTTTATTCATGCCCTTTTTGACATAAAGCACCCGTGAAATAAGATCCCCGCACTGACCGACGATTGAACGTCCAAGTTCAAAATGAACAGTTTGATAAGGATGCACTTTCAAGAACTTATTATAAGTACTGAAATAAGACTCAAAATCAGGAAATGGATGCTGTAACGGATCATCATAATCAATGCCTAGCCCCCCACCCACATTAATATATTCAATATTGATATGATGAGCTTCCAACCTATCCTGTAATTCGTTAATACGATTGCACAGAGCCACAAAATCATTCATTTCCAAAATCTGTGAACCAATATGAAAATGAAGACCAATGAATTTTACATGATCCAAAATAAAAGCCTTATCAATAACAGCATCCATATGTTGCATACTTATACCAAACTTATTTTCGGCAAGTCCAGTCGCTATATTAGCATTTGTATGAGCACCAACATCAGGATTTATACGAAGAGCAACTTTAGCTACAAGATTCCATTGAGCAGCCAAACTATTAATTACTTCAAGCTCCTCCTCGGATTCCACATTAAAGCAATAGATACCGCATTCCAACGCATATTTAATCTCCCAATCAGCCTTACCAACACCGGCAAAAACTATATCCGACGGATCAAAACCTGCTTCAATAGCAGCTCTTATTTCCCCTCCGCTTACACAATCCACACCGGAAATATAACTATTGATCAAAGAAAGTATCCTCAAATTCGCATTAGCCTTTAAAGCATAATGAACATGAAAATTAGGATATGGCTCTAACTTTTGATTCATAAGAGTTAATGTGTCGATAAGACATTTCACATCATAATAGTAAAAAGGCGTCTGCTTTTTATTAAAACCGTTATGGAGAAATAAATTGTTATTCATTTAATTAATTAATTATTAAAAAGCTTATCACTAAGTGCTTGCAAGGCACGCTTTTTATCAGCCTCCTTAATAAGGAAAGAAATATTATAATTACTTCCACCATAAGAAATCATACGAACCTCAATATCACTCATTGCTTCCATTACCTTGGTTTCAAAACCAACGTTTTCCCATTCCAAATCACCTACGACACAAATAATACACATGTCGTTATCTATGGTAACCGTTCCGTATTTCTTTAAATCATCCTTAATTTCTTTCAGATGTTTTATATTATCAACAGTAACAGACACACCAACCTCAGACGTACAAATCATATCGATGGAAGTGCGGTAACTCTCAAAAATTTCGAACACCTTACGCAAAAAGCCATAAGCTAGAAGCATACGACTCGATTTGATTTTAATAGCAGTGATATTATCTTTGGCAGCAACAGCTTTTATTTTTCCTTTTTCGGATGTATTTGAAATCAAAGTACCCGGAGCCTTAGGATTCAACGTATTTAGTAACCTTACAGGAATCGACGCATATTT
>JALNVG010000002.1 GCA_023227685.1 Bacteroidaceae bacterium | reverse complement strand
TCAGAAAAGGCAAGAAAGCAGCATGAATATATTCAGATGGCGAAAGAAGGTGAAATTATATCCGAGGATTCAAAGGTCAAGGATGGGGTACTCTTTGTAAAGAGTGATTATAAGGTTGTTCGCATTGATGTGGATAAAATCAAATATATAGAAAGCATGAGTGAATATGTGCGTATATTTGTGGAGGGTGAGAAGAAATCGATTATCACTCTTGTGAGTATGCAAAAACTTGAGGCGCGATTGCCGAAGAGCTATTTTATGCGTGTGCATCGTTCTTATATCGTAAATTTGCGTAAGATGATTGCTGTGTCGCGTATGCGTATACTTTATAGTGACGAAGTTTATATTCCGGTAGGAGATAGCTATAAAGATAAGTTCTTAGATTATTTGGAAAAGATGAGTATTTCTTGATCAATATATGTAAAGTTCTTTTTTATGTCAAATATTTATCATGGAAAAAAGGAAGTCTCCTCCAATGGAGAAGCTTCCTTTTTTAATCTATAATCAATTTCGAAATTTCAAATAGTGATTTTTAATTGATTCCCAATTTTTGGCGGATATCATTAGGAATGGCATTCTTATTGATAAGGATATTCATTGTTTTGTAAGCAACAAAAGCATTTGAGGCGTACCAAATACCTTTATATTTGCTTGATGTTCCCCATGAATTCTTAACCATAAAGTAAGGTTTGCCCTTTTGATCTTTGGCTATGCCAAAGATTTGCATTCCGTGGTCATCTGTTGTTTCCCAGTCGTCGAAGGCTTTTTGGCGCATTTCTTGAGTGACTTTTATTTCGGGAAGAGGTCTGGATGTCAATTCTTTATCTTTATCTTTCTTAGTCATTTTCGTCCATTTGGCCATATCGGTTCCCGTAATTTCAGCACCATCTTTTTCTTCAGGCATTACTGCGATACCGTCGCGGGTGAATCCGTCTTCGCTGACGTCACTTCCCCAAGCAAATGTGTAACCATTGTTAACGGCATAATCCATGACTTTCATTAACTCATCCAATGGAAGATTATAAGATTCTGCGTTTCTCCAGTTATCTTGTACCTCAATAGAAAATTTAGTATAAAATGGATGATGAGTATATGAGGTTAGTGAAACATAATCATCAGGATTCAATCCGAGTGATTGGGCAAAAGACTGAGGAGTATATTCTACATCTTTGTATGTGAATTTTGTTGGACATTTGCCAAGATAAGTGTCGTAGATACTGCATAAGCCTTTTTCCCATACCGGGGTCAATTTTTTGAAATTACTTTTGGCAATGGCTTTGGTATAGGCTTCGGCTACAGCGTCAAGCTCTCCGTGATTGGGAAGGGTATCACCGTACATGATGCCGGGCATTACTTCTTGTGGTACTAATCCGTAATTATTCATGCAATACATCACATCATAAAAACTACCGCCGGCTGCGAAAGAGTTGTCGCCATGATAGCGTACGTAATTTTTTGCGCGATCTTCCATTGTTTTATGAACAACAAACATTTCGGATAAGTCATATTCTCCTTTTCCTGCTTTCAAAAGTTCGGATTCCAGAAATCCTAGCGTTGAAAAGCACCAGCATGTACCTGATCTGTTTTGATTTTTGACGGACGTGATTGGATTTGCTTTAATTGTTGTGAAAACAAAACCTTCATCTGCTTTTTTCGTTTTTTCATTTTTTGCCGATAGATTCATGCTTAGAATGACGCATGTGGCAAGTAGTAATAATTTCCTCATTTTATAAATTATTTGTTAGTTTTCTAATTTATTTTAATTTAGCGCGGTACACTCCTTCAGCAAAAGTAAGATTGAAGAATACGCCGATTTTATATTCTTGCGCCATACCGTTGGTAGCATTCATTTGCCCGCTATATTTAAAACCAAATGACAAAGTATTATTGTTACGGAACATGAAATTAGCTCCGGCACTAAGGTAGTAATTTGTTGCTTTTTCACCTTCTACCACTACATAAGAGTTGCTTAGTCCCGCACCTCCCATTACCCTTACAGGATGGCGATATATGTTACCTAGCAAATAACTTCCTCCGAGTTTCAGCATTTGTTGGTTTCTGAATTTCACATAAGATTTGGATGCCTGCATGCGGCTCCAATCATAATACTTATAATCGGCCGTAAGTGTCATTCGCATTGTGTTATAGGAGAATCCTATGCCATAAAAGTCGGGTAGACATTGACGATAGCGATATAAATCTTCGGAAATAGTGGAAGATGTATTAGAGGTACTGCTCACATACAAAGTGTTGTCTTGGCGAAGATCATTGAAGTGTCCGTATACGGCTCCGATAACAGCCATCTTGTCTTTGGCTAATTTCCAATCATATTGCATTCCGAAATCAGCATAAAGTGCGTCTTTAAAAGAAGTTACTTTGGAGGTTCCTGTGCCTTGTGTTTCAGTCTCTGTGATAGTTCCCGAAACATAAGATAGATTTGTACCTAATGAAAGATGTTTGCCAAGTAGATAAGCGAGGCGGACACCCTTTTTTGAGATACCGCCGTTGCCTTCAAATAAAGAAGATGTAGTTGAGTTTGTCGTGCCTTCTATATCCTGTATTTTGGTGGCAGCATAACCGACACTGCTTAAAGGTGCGACGAATGCTGCAGCATACATGTTTTTGGCAATTTTAAAACCGATACTTAGGTTGTTCAGATTACCGATAGTGGAATTTTGATTATCACCTGATTGTGCATATCTTTGATAAGCCCCCGTAAGACCTAAGTCGATAAAGAAATAGTTCGGTACGAGTTCGGTGATGGCTGCCGGATTTGTATTATTTAAAAAATTGTTTGCTCTTAAGGCGATACCCACACCTCCCATTCCGGCAAATTGTCCACCGTCTCCTTCATTGGGTTCACCTATACCGAACATGGATATTGGTGAGTTTGTTGTGTCCTGAGCCGAGATATAAATATATGGTGCACAAAAAAACAATATTAAAATCAGACTTTTTTTCATTTATTGTATGTTTTGAAGAGTATTGTAAGCTTCATGTTTGGTTATTTACTCTTATTTCAATGAATTTGTATATATTTTAAAGAGTACTGTAAGTTTCGTGTTCTTTTTGTAACTATTTGCCGTGTTATATCCATCATCGAATACTACACCTTGTACGGTAGAATAGAATGAAGCGGTAGGAAGTAATATTTGCAGCTTTTCCTTATGATAGCCTATAGCTCCGAGATTAGTCGTGAGAAAAGAGGTTAAATCGAATGAGTAGTAAGTATCTTCATTTAATACCTTATCAGTTACTAGATTACCGTTTTGTACGGATGAACCTGAATAATTGGTAACCACACTTCCGGCTAAATTGTTTTCATTGGCTGTGTAAAGAGATAGTTTTTTAGGTAGTGGGTATTCTTTGTCGTCATATGTTCCCTTTACGGGATATAATTTAAGTACGGCACTTTCAATACTGACCAGATCCCCATATCCATTTAAGTCATTAAGATATGGGAAAGAAATAGACGTATAGGTACCAAGCATTCCTTGCAAATAAGTCTGGTGATTACTATTGAACGAACTGTATGGATTGTCGGTGCCGTTCTTCATCTTTTCGAGTGGAGTACCTGTACGGTCATATGTTACGTTGCTATAATTATAGGTCGTGCTTGGTTTGAAATCAAAAGTTCTACCTTTTTCCGTAACATCTATTTGGTGGTAGTAAATTCTGATTATCATACTCGAATCGTTTACCTGAATGCCGTTGATGCAATTGCCGTTGCTTTCAGGTACAAATGCAATACCTTTAAAGTAGTTTCTGAAACCTTCTTGGGTTTCCACGTTTTTATCATCATTAAGTAGTAGATTAAACCATTCTTTTCCCCAAGTATCAGGTAATTTCATTTCTACGATTTTTTTCCTATTATAAATATATGGCTTGTATTCGATTGTAGCAAGTGGCGTACTATTATGAGGTGTGTAAGAACAGTTGTATAAATAATTGGATTCGTCAAAAGAAATATTTGCTTTCAGTTTGTACAATGATATACGCTGTGTAGATAATGTATCGCCGAAATAGTTGCCTGATGTTTCCATACGGATAGTCAGTGAATCATATCTGTATTTTGAAATGTCATTGAAGGAGTAGGAGGGAACTTTGTATTCTACGTTAAAAGAACTTGTAATGTCGCCATAGATGTTATCTTTGTGATGACCTATTTGGCAAATTGTATCTCCTGATGTAGCAAGTGAATCACTCAATATTGTATTGAATGAAATGGTGCATGTGTCTGTTACAACATTTCGATAATTACTGTCCATCCATCCTTCACCTGCCGTTGATGCTTCGTCGCGGCATGAAGAAAAAGTGAACGAAAGAAGAAGTAAAATCGAGAAGAGCAATGTTGATATTCTCATATTTATTATTCTAATATTATTTATACTGAATTTATCAAACTAACATATTTTTGAAAGTACAAAAGAAGCATTTTTTTTATTAGTGACCAAAGAAGTTTAGTCAAAGTATGTTTTTTTATCGACTTTAACTTATTTTGTGTGCTATATTATCTTTTTTGTCCTTATATTTTTTGGTTGTATTGATTTTCGTCTTACATTTGCAGTCAATGTTAAATGATAAAAACATAAAAAAGAAAATGCATAAACTTAGTTTTATTGTTGTAGCGCTTTTAGCGTTGGTCTCTTGTACTTCAAGTCAAGATTATACTACTGGCAATTGGAAAAGGCTTTCTGATTTTAATGGTAAAGCTCGTACGGATGCTGCAGGTTTCACTATTGGCACCAAAGGTTATCTTTCTGGAGGTTATTACGGTAAGGAAGCCCTGTTGAAGGATTTATGGTGTTTCGATATGAGTGATGGTGCTTACGGATCATGGACACAGTTGGCTGATATGCCTGATGGGGCTATTGCACGACAGGGTGCTACAGGATTTACTGTAGGTACGAAAGGCTATATTGCTACAGGTTGGGATCGCGCTGCCAATGATTACCTGACTGATTGTTGGCAATATGATCCTGCAACTGATTCATGGACACGAATGGATGATTTTGCTGGAGGTAAGCGTCGTTATGCATTGAGCTTTACTATAGGGGATTATGGTTATGCAGGTTTCGGTTATGATGATAATTATTTAAAAGATATTTATCGTTTAGATCCTACAGCAGCTTCCGGTTCCCAATGGACTATCGTTAGTGCTTTTGGTGGTCAGAAACGTATGGGAGGTATGGCATTCGTTATAAACGACGTGGCTTATATCTGTGGAGGAACCAATAATAATTCCGATGCTTATGATTTTTGGAAATTCGATCCTTCAGCTTCGGATCCATGGACGCGTTTGCGTGATATCACAAATACCAATAGCGACAAGTCATATGATGATAAATATACAACGATTACAAGAACATTCGGTTGTGCTTTTGTTATTGACGGATTAGGATATGTAGCGACAGGTCAAAGTGCCAGTACTACTATGCGTTCAGACTATTGGAAATACGATCCGGCAAAGGATTTGTGGTATTATAAATGGGATGGTGACAGATTAACTACTTTTGGAGAAGGACAGAAAGATACCGGGGGTTCTGCACGTGTTCATGCTGTTTGCTTTTCTACCGGTTCACGAGGAATTATCACAACAGGTGGTAGCGGTTCATCATCTTACTTTGATGATACTTGGGAGTTGCTTCCTAATGAGAAAGTTAAAAAATAATTTAGTATGAGAAATAAAAAATCGAAGGCTGGCGCATTAATAGTCAGCTTTCTTTTTATAATAGCAATGATATGGGTGCTGATACCCAATCGTATTCAGTCAGAACCAGGAATGGAAGTGGAGGTGTTTTCTTTGGATAGTGGTGGCTATGGATATAAAATTAATAGTGACGGGCATACTCTGATATATCAACCATTTATTCCTGCCATTGCAGGTAAAAAAGCTTTTGTAAGTTCGCAGGATGCTAAGAATATCGGTGAATTAGTAAAACAAAGAATGCAAACCGGAGGGAATGTTGACGTGACCAAAGAAGATTTGAAGTCCTATGGAATTATAGGTAATTGATATGATTGTGCTGATGATCTGTTTTAAGAGAGTATCTTAATTACATAACTTGCAGTAAATGTACTTCTCGGTTCGAGATGTTGCATCCAATCTTTATCTTCAAATTCACCTTTAAAGTTTATGCTGTCACAACGGCCATACCAGGGTTCAATACAAACAAACGGCGCATTCTTACCAGCCGGTGACCAAAGGCCAACCACAGGTGCGTTAAATTGCATCTCAAGATAAGGCTTGCGGTTTTTATCGTAGAGTGTTACTTTCTTGATTTGGCTGTTTTGAAATACTAATGCGTCATTATTAAAAGTTGAAGTATTTATAGCAAGTAAGTGGTCATCGTTTAATTTCAATGGATATTCTTTTTGTGTGTCGACGCAGCCTTTATCTGCGATAAGAATATACTTCAGATCTTTTTCTTGGTTAAATCCGAAGAAACCTTTCTCAACTGATTTTGTATCAAAATCAGGAAAATAGAAAGCAGGATGTGCTCCGATTTGGAAATGCATTTCTTTGTCACCGGTATTTTTTACAGTCCATTGTACATGGATCTGGTTTCCTTGAAGTCGGTATCCTATTTCAAGTCTGAAAGGAAAAGGATATTTTTTGAGCGTTTCTTCATTACTATTAAGTAGGAAGCGAGCTTCATCTGTACGGTCGAATATTTGCACGAATTCCATATCACGTGCAAAGCCGTGTTGAGTCATCATGTAGTTTTTCCCTGCTATCTTATTCTTATCTTCCCAACTTTTTCCGACAATAGGAAATAAGATAGGGGCATGACGTTTCCAAAATACAGGGTCTGCCTGCCACAGATATTCTTTCCTATTATAATTGATACTGTTCAATTCTGCTCCGTGCGTAGAAATCTTAACGATGAGTTGGTTGTTTGATAATATTTTCATGATCTTAACGAATTTTAGAATCATTAGTTTACAAAAGTAATGAAAAGTTTGATATATATTATCTAATTTGATTGGAAAAATCAAAATGATTTGAGAAATGTGATATATTCGTTTTGAATATTTTTTTTTACGTGTTTAAGAACTAGTGTCCCAAGTATAATTAGTCATTTTGAAAGTAGAGAGGCAGAATACAAAATTAAAAAGTATCATGTAAAAAGGCGGACTTTAATCAATTATAATTGATTAAAGTCCGCCTTTGATAAAAGTGTTTTTGTGGTCTATTATTTAAGCCATTTAGGTAATTCTGGTTTAAAGACGAAATAATAGAGAATCAAGCCAATCCAGTTTGTGATAAGCAAAATAATGATGGCAAGTAACCTCTTGGCTGTGTCGCCACCCATATTCCAAATTTCGATCGTAGCTCTAATTGTTAGTACTAAACCGATAATCCAAATGATAAAACCAATCATAATTATTAGATTTATTAAGAATGGGAATATGAAAAATCATATTCCCATTCTTATATTAATTAACTGAAAATTTATTCAGCAGCGCCCCAGCTCTCCTTAGCCAAACGCTTGTAACTGTTGTACCGCCATTTAGCATTGTCTTCTGCAGCTTCGAATAATTGGTCGGCTTCAGTAGGATACTGTTTCTTTACTGATGCATAACGAACTTCACCATTAAGGAAATTCTTAAATTCATCCCAATTAGGTTCTTTGCTATCCAGTGAGAACGGGTTCTTGCCTTCTTTCTCCATAACAGGATTGTAACGCCACAAATGCCAGTAGCCACAAGCTACAGCTTTTGCTTCTTCTGCTTGAGCTTTGCCCATGCCGGCTTTCAACCCATGATTGATACATGGAGCGTATGCAATAACCAATGATGGTCCGTCAAATGCTTCAGCCTCACGAATAGCTTTCAGTGTCTGAGCTTGGTCAGCACCCATGGCGATTTGTGCTACATAAACATATCCGTAAGTAGTAGCCATCAAACCAAGGTCTTTCTTGCGTATACGTTTGCCGGAAGCGGCGAATTTGGCGATTGCTCCCATTGGCGTAGCCTTTGATGACTGACCACCGGTGTTTGAATATACTTCTGTGTCGACAACAAGAATATTAACATCCTTACCTGTAGAAATAACATGGTCAAGACCTCCGTAATCGATATCGTATGATGCACCATCACCACCGATGATCCATTGACTACGTTTAATCAGGTATTGTTCCAATCCGGCAAGTTGTTTGTTAATCGGACAAGTATCTTTTGCTGCTTCAATCATCGGAATGAGCTTTTCTGCCAATTCTTTAGTCTTGTCAGCATCTTTCTTATTATCAATCCATGCCTGGCAGATTTCTTTGTATTCGGCAGGTGTATCTTTACCGGCAATTGCTTCTTTCATTAGAGATTCAATGCGTTCACGCATCTTTTCATTAGCAATTTCCATTCCTAAACCGAATTCGCAGAAGTCTTCAAACAAAGAGTTTGCCCATGCTGGTCCTTGTCCTTTTTCGTTTGTTGTATAAGGTGTTGATGGAACAGAGCCTGAGTAGATTGATGAACAACCTGTGGCATTAGCTACCATTTCACGGTCACCAAACAATTGTGAAATCAGTTTGATGTACGGAGTCTCACCACAGCCTGAGCATGCACCTGAGAACTCGAACAATGGAGTAGCGAACTGTGAATTCTTGACATTTGATTTGATATCAACTAAATGTTGTTTGCTCTTTACATTGTCTATACAGTAGGTCCAATTGTCGACTTCTTTCATTTGTGTCTCAATGTGAACCATGGTTAATGCCTTGCCGCCTTTCTTCGGGTTGCCCGGACATACATCAGCACAATTGCTGCAACCTAAACAGTCAAGTACGTTAACTTGTATATGGAACTTCATGCCTGCAAATGCTTTGCCAACTGCGTTGATTGTTGCAAATTTAGCACCCTTTTGTTCATTTTCATCAAGAACAAATGGACGGATAACTGCATGAGGACAAACATAAGCACACTTGTTACATTGTATACAATTATCAGGATTCCATACAGGAACAAAGGCTGATACTCCACGTTTCTCGTATTTCGATGTACCTTGAGGCCATGTACCATCTTCGATGCCCTTAAATGCTGATACAGGAAGTAAATCACCAGCTTGTGCATTAATGACGCGCACAACATCGGTAATAAATTTAGGCTCTTTACGTTCCGGTAGTTCATCGGCTGGTAACTCGGCCCATACAGGATCAACAGGTAAAGTTTTATATTCACCTCCACGATCAACGGCTTTGTAGTTCTTATTTACAACATCTTCACCTTTTCTGCTATATGACTTAACGATGAATTTCTTCATTTGGTCAATAGCCATATCTTCGGGGATTACCTTAGTGATACGGAAGAATGCAGATTGAAGGATGGTGTTGGTACGATTGCCTAAACCTATTTCTTGTGCAATTTGAGTAGCATTAATATAATATACCTTGATATTATTCTTGGCGAAATATTTCTTGACGTTGTTTGGCAAATTCTTGGCTAGTTCATCACCTTCCCAAATGGTGTTCAGCAAGAATGAACCATTCTTACGAAGACCGCGGGTAACATCATACATACGTAAGTATGCTTGAACATGGCAAGCTACAAAGTTTGGTGTATTGACGTAATAAGTTGAGCGGATAGGTGTATCACCGAAACGTAAGTGGGAACAAGTGAAACCGCCTGACTTCTTTGAATCGTATTGAAAATAAGCCTGACAATATTTATCCGTATTTTCACCGATAATCTTTACTGAGTTCTTATTAGCACCTACGGTACCATCAGCACCCAAGCCATAAAATTTAGCTTCAAATATGCCGGTATTACCGAGCTCAAGTTCTCCTTCTACAGGCAGAGAAGTGAAGTTTATATCATCTACGATACCAATTGTAAAGTGATTCTTTGGCATTTTCATAGCCAAATTATTGTAAACTGCTTCTATTTGTACAGGAGTAGTATCCTTTGAACCTAAACCATAGCGTCCGCCATAAACTTCAGGGGCATTTTCTTTGCCATAGAAGCAATCGCGTACATCAAGATAAAGAGGTTCGCCATTAGATCCCGGTTCTTTTGTTCGATCAAGTACTGCTATCTTTTTTGCGGTTTTTGGAACTGCAGCCAAAAAATGTTTAGCTGAGAACGGACGATACAGATGTACTGATACCAATCCTACTTTCTGACCTTTTGAGTTCAAATAGTCGATGGTTTCACGAACAGTTTCTGTAACAGAACCCATAGCAATGATCACACGATCGGCATCTTCGGCACCATAATAATCAAATAATCCGTATTTACGACCGGTAATTTTGGTTATTTCTTTCATGTAATTTTCTACTGTTTCGGGTACCGATTCATAGAAAACATTACCGACTTCACATTTCTGGAAGAAGTGATCGGGGTTTTCTGCCATACCGCGTGCTACGGGATGTCCCGGATTTAATGCACGTGCGCGGAAATCTGCCAGAGCCTGCTGATCAATCAGTGGAGCCAAATCATCGTTCTCAAGCATTTCAATCTTTTGAATCTCATGAGAAGTGCGGAATCCGTCGAAGAAACTGACGAAAGGAACACGGGTCTTAATGGTAGCTAAGTGAGCAATACCAGATAGATCCATAACTTCTTGTACCGAACCTTCGCATAACATGGCAAAACCTGTTTGACGGGTGGCCATAACATCTTGGTGATCACCAAAGATACACAAAGCATGAGCGGCTATTGAACGAGCGGCAACGTGAATAACACAAGGGAGGAATTCTCCGGCAATCTTGTACATATTAGGTATCATCAGGAGAAGACCCTGTGAAGCTGTGTATGTACTACCTAAAGCACCAGCTTGAAGTGCACCATGTAGTGCACCGGCTGCGCCACCTTCAGATTGCATTTCTTGTACTGTTACTGTTTCGCCAAAGATGTTTTTACGTCCGGCTGCTGCCCATTCATCTATGTGCTCTGCCATAGTTGAAGAGGGAGTGATTGGATAAATGGCTGCAACTTCAGTAAACATGTAGGATACATGTGCTGCTGCCTGATTACCATCACAAGTGATAAATTTCTTCTTTTTAGCCATACTAATTAATTATTTAATGAAAATTTTTTAATATAAAAAGCCAAACATCCAGAGTGGTATCTGATTGTTTCGGCCGATATCCAAATGATTTACCGCATAAGTAACTTTCGGATCATTTTTGATCTTATCACCTTTACTGCAAATAACAAACGGACTATTATTGTCCACAGAGTAAGTGATGTTCTTATTACCCATGTATACGTTGTGATCTTTCCACATATTGTTCATGAAAAAGGTTTCAATAACATCTTGCTCGGTAACTTTTACAGGGTAGATGGAATAGATCAAATTGGTATTGTGCATCATGATTCTCATTGGTTTTTTGGGAAAAGAATCCCCCCTTTTATAAACCAGATTTATCAAACGTGCATCTGCCAAATACTTGATATAATTCATTATTGTTGCCCGTGAAGTTTCTATCTGATTAGCCAACAAACTTACGTTGAGGGCTTTCGGTCCGTTCACAGCCAACAAATATAGTAATTTTTTTATTTTTGAAAGATATTTCAGTTCGATTTGTTTAATCAAAAGAATATCTACTTCGATCATCATGTTCATGGTCTTTAGTAAATTTTCTGAAAAATTCCTTTTCTCAAGAAAGAAAGGGTAGAATCCATGATGAAGATAATCTTGAAAATAGTCGAGAGGATGAACTTTGGAAAGAATACCTTTTGCTATTTGTTCGTGATTCTCTAAAATCTCATCCAGAGAGTAATTGCGAAATTTCATATCTGTTTTTAAGTTCAGAAATTCACGGAATGAGAAGCCTCGCAGGTTATAACTACTGACTATACCGTTGAGTTCTGAGTTCTCTTGTTTTAACCGCATGACCGATGAACCTGTGAAAACGAATTTCATATCGGGCAATAGTTCATAACATTTGCGCAATTCTTTACTCCACGAAGGATGTTTGAATATTTGGTCTATCAATAACACTTTGCCGCCTTTTTCTTGAAAAGCTTTGGCAAATTCGAAGATGCTGTGACCTGAAAAATAAAAATTATTCATGTTGATATACATGCACGAATGGTCCATCCCAAATTTTTCTTTGGCATATTGCAATAGAAAGGTGGATTTACCAATTCCTCGTGTTCCTTTAATACCTATCATTCTGTCATCCCAATTGATTTCATCCATAAGGTTGCGTCTGACAGGAGCATTGATATGCTCTATAAGGTATGCGTGTGTTCGATAGAATGATTCCATTTTATTTTTTATGTTCGCAAAATTATATTGCAAAGATAAACTGTTTTTTTGATAATTGCAAAGTAGAGATGACAAAAAAGATATATTTTTTAGAAATATTGTGTTAGAGTTTTAAGTTTGTTTATTATCTTATACCTTTGTTGTCAAATCTTTAATTTTTGTTGCATGAATTTTCAACAGCTCTATATATTAAATATTGACCATGATTTGTCATTGGCTAACGGAAACGAAAATTATATGTCTCCGGATTCGGCACGGCAAATGAATGAAGATCTGGCTTTATTGCCTTTTTGGTATGCTATGCCCGGCAGTTCTGTTTTATGTGCATCAGCTTATAATCTTGAATTCTTAGATGAAATGCAAGAGGCTTTTGGCTTGATTGAAAATCCGGTTACGTTGACTGTTCCTTGCGAACTTGACGACGGGCTGTGTCGAAAGATTGTTCCATGGGGATGGAACAAAGCTCTGCGGAAAAGACTTTTGAACGCGGGTATTATGGAAAGAGATGTACCGTCTTTATCCGTAATCGATAGACTGCGTAGTCTTTCACATAGGAGTCAGGCTGTGAATATTCTTCCTCATTTGCGTTTAAATAGTTCTTTTTGTGGTGATTCTCGATTTCTGGTTACTTTGGAGGATTGTAGAAATTACGTGCTCAGGCATGATTCTTGCTTATTGAAAGCTCCGCTGTCCGGTAGTGGAAAAGGATTGTATTGGTGCAAAGGTGAATTTACACGTTATGTTTCGGGATGGTGTGATCGAATTTCTATGTCTCAAGAGGGGGTGATAGGTGAACCCATATATAATAAGGTGATGGATTTTGCTCTGGAATTTCAATCGGATGGGATCGGGCATGTGCGATTTGTAGGATATTCTTTATTTAAAACGAATAAGAAAGGTGCGTATGAATCAAATGAATTACTATCGGATGCAGAGATAGAATGTCGTTTGTCGCAGTATGTCTTTATTGATGATTTGAAGTTACTGCGTCATTGTCTGGAAAAAAAATTATCCATTATCTTTGGCAATGATTATTCTGGATATCTTGGTGTGGATATGATGATTTGTTCTTTTGAAGAACTGCCGGTTTATCGTATTCATCCATGTGTGGAAATTAATCTGCGAATGAATATGGGATTATTGGCTCGTTTTCTTTATGATCGATTTCTGATATCGGGTGTAGAAGGAAAACTTCGGATTGATTATTTCATGTCTAATCAAGATTTAGTTCGTTATCATCAAATAATGACAGAACGTTATCCTTTGCTCATAAAAGGGGGAAAAGTTCATTCAGGGTATTTCCCTCTCACTCCGGTAGCAAAGCCTGATTGCCTTTATCTTGCTTCGGCTGTTGTTTTATAGTTATAGTATCTATTTGTGTAGCTAAACTCTCGTTACCGTATCGGTCTATCGCTGTTATGGCGAAATGTGTTTTTGATTCCCAAGGGTAGAGTGGTGCGTATGTGTATGTTGTATTTCTGACGTAGGTGGCTATAATATTTTTAGGATCATTCGTATTCACCGGATATTTATTGGAAGCATATATTATGTACATCGGATTATTTGAACGGTCATTATCTTTTGACATTTGCCAGCTTAACCGGACATAGCCATTGGTTATGGAATCAATCTTGAATTTGGCAGGTGCCGATGGTATTTCCGAGTCTAACCAAGGCATTGGAGGAATGAGCGTAGGATAGCGATAATATTTTTTTTGCAGTTCATCATATATCCCTTTAGAGTTGTCCATTAAATATTTTGATCTATAGTATGCTTCACCGGCTACGCCGCTTTCTCTACAAAATTGAATTTGCCTTTTTATATCATTTATCGTCCAATTTCCTTCTTTGGGATCGAGAAAGTATATACCTAAACCCGGAATAATCTGTCGTCCGTTGCTTGCTTCTTGCCAGTCGAGCATGAAAGGATAGAAATAATTATTCTTGAAATACTGCATCGGATACAGTTGATCTTCTATGCCTTCACCTAACCAACCTTCCGGATCTTGGTAAACAGCAAAATAGGCATTCCATCCGCTTGATGAATATCTGGAGGTGTTTTTATATTTGCCTACCGGGCTGGAACTAACTTTTACCCATGGCTTGATAGCTTTTACATCGTGATATATCCCGCGTAAAATTTCAGTAATGTTATCGCGTCTCCATTCATCCAGAGAGCGGCCGTCGCCATTCAGCTTATATTCAAGACGGTCCGGAAATGTGCGTTGTGAGTATTCGGGGTAGCGCAAGTAGTCAAAATTTACACCATCAACATCATAATTTTCTACTACTTCGTGTACCAGCTTTTTGAGATAGAGGCCGGTACCCGGATTACCGGGATTTAGGTAATAGCAATTTTTGTAATTTACATAAAGTCCGCGTATTTGTAACTTTGAAAATTGTTTTCCGAGTGCATTGAAATGATTTCGTAGCCCGATTGGAATCATAACCATCCAAGCATGGCATTCCATTCCTCGTTTGTGGCACTCTTTGATAACGAAAGCCAGAGGGTCGTAACCGGGATCACCACCTAATTTGCCTGTCAGTGTTTCGCTCATCGGTTCTATATTTGAACGATAAAACACTTCACCCCTGGTCCGGGTTTGAAACAGTATAGTATTGATGTTGGCAGCTTTCATTTGGTCTAATATCTGAATTATTTCTTCTTTTTGCTTGGCCGTGGTTATAGCGTTAGTTGCTTTTGTTTTTGGCCAATCGAGCCCGAAGATTGTTGTTATCCAAGTGGCTCTGACTTCATATTTGCGTTGTGCTGCAACGGATTGAAAGCACAGAAAAGAGATAAGAATAAAAATAAATCGGCGCATGAGTTTAAATTTTGATTCTGACGTAGCAAAGTTACGTAAATTTGTTTGTATTATTACTGTTTGTTGATATAAAGTGTTATTTTTGCGTTTACTAAAAAATATCAAAAATGATTTCATTTACTATTTGTCTTTTCGCATTGCTCATTGGTTATCTAACCTATAGTCGCTTTATCGAGCATATTTTCGGGCCTGATGATCGTAAAACACCAGCTACAACGATGACGGACGGTGTGGATTATCTTCCTATGCCTACATGGAAATTATTCATGATTCAATTTCTTAATATTGCGGGGCTCGGACCTATTTTTGGTGCCGTTATGGGAGCCAAATTCGGTTCTTCAAGTTATTTATGGATTGTTTTCGGTACGATATTCGCCGGGTCGGTACATGATTATATGGGAGGTATGCTTTCGGTAAGGCATGGCGGCGAAAGTCTTCCTGAGACCGTTGGCCGTTATTTGGGATTGACAACAAAGCAAGTTATGCGTGTATTTTCTGTATTATTACTCTTGTTGCTCGGGGCTACTTTTGCTTATGGTCCTGCAGACTTGTTGACCAATATGACAAATAATGATTTAAATTTCACATTTTGGATCGTTGTTATTTTTGCTTATTATATTTTGGCGACTTTATTGCCCATTGATAAAATTATCGGAAAGATATATCCGCTTTTTGCTTTTGCATTAATATTTATGGCTGCAGGTATATTGCTTATGCTTTTTGTCAAGAGACCTGCTATTCCCGAATTCTGGGATGGATTGCAGAACATGAGTCCGAATCCTGATAAGTCGCCTATTTTCCCAATGATGTTCATTAGTATAGCTTGTGGAGCTATATCAGGCTTTCATGGAACACAAAGTCCATTAATGGCCCGGTGCATGAAGAGCGAGCGTGAAGGACGAAGAGTTTTTGCCGGTTCCATGTATACCGAAGGGGTGGTTGCTTTAATTTGGGCTGCCGCCGCAACAGCATATTTTCATGATAATGGTAGCGGTGAGAATAGTGCAGCCGTTATTGTTAACGCTATTACTCACAATTGGTTGGGCACTTTCGGTGGTATATTGGCGGTTCTTGGTGTTATAGCTGCTCCAATTACTTCGGCCGATACGGCTTTTCGTTCCGCTCGTTTGATTATTGCCGATTTTTTGAAAATAAAACAGACAAAAATATTAAACCGATTAGTTATTTCAGTACCATTGTTTTTGATTGCTATTGCATTGGTTTTATATAGTCAGACCAATTCAGAGGGATTTAATATGATTTGGCGTTATTTTTCTTGGTTTAATCAGATATTGGCAGTATTTACTTTATGGACCGTTACTGCATTTCTTACTTTTACCAAACGGCCTTATTGGATTACACTTGTTCCGGCTTTGTTTATGACGAGCGTTTGTATGACTTATATTTGTATTGCACCTGAAGGGTTACAATTGTCGGCACCTGTTTCTTACGGTGTAGGGGTGCTTTGTATGATTATTGCAGCTTGTTGGTTTTTTGTTTGGGAAAAGAAAGTTTCAAAAAATAAAAAAATATAACCATGAAACGAATAATGAGGAAGTCCACTGGTATTTCATTGGCGTTGTTTCTTTATATTACGGTCACCGCGGTATTTCTTATCCCTTGTGATTCGGAATTGCCGATGAGGGAAAAATATATCACATTGATAGCTTCTTATGTCATTGTGCTAGTGCTTTGGCTTGTTCTTAGGAAGAAAGAGTACTTGCATAAGCAAATGGACGATGAAATAAAGAAAAATAAAGAATCCGAAAATAAATAAATCAAATTCTAGAATAAAGAGCTTGCATCGGATATTAGTTTTTTTATTTGAGCTTTTCTTTTAAAAATTGTCCTGTGTAACTTTGAGGACAATTGGCAACTTCTTCCGGTGTTCCCATGACTACGATATTTCCGCCTTTTTCGCCACCTTCCGGCCCGAGGTCGATTACATAGTCTGCACATTTAATCACATCCAGATTGTGTTCGATAATTACGATACTGTGTCCACGAAGTATTAGTTGATTGAAAGCTTCCAGTAGTTTATTGATATCATGAAAGTGTAGGCCTGTAGTCGGTTCATCAAAGATGAACATTGTAGGTTCTGCTTTTTCTTGCGATAAATAGTAGGCTAGTTTGACGCGTTGGCTCTCACCACCTGACAAAGTAGAAGAGGATTGTCCGAGTTTGATATATCCTAATCCGACACCTTGGAGTGGCAGTAGTTTCTTAACGATTTTCATTTGTTTATATTCCATGAAGAATTCGATGGCTTGATTTACTGTCATTTCTAATACTTCATAAATATTTTTATCATGAAATTTCACTTCCAACGTATCTTCTTTAAAACGTTTGCCATGGCATGATTCACATTCTAAAACTAAGTCGGCCATAAATTGCATCTCAATGATTGTTGTGCCGCTGCCTTTGCACTCTTCGCAACGTCCGCCTTCGCTATTAAAGCTGAAGTATCCTGCAGAATAACCCATTTGTTTCGAAAGAGGTTGTTGTGCCCATAATTTACGAATCTCGTCATAAGCTTTGACGTAAATTGCCGGATTTGAGCGCGAGGACTTACCAATCGGTTCCTGACTGACAAATTCAATATTACTTAAGCAATTCAAATCACCTGTGAGTGAAGAAAATTCTCCGGGACGTTCGTTACATTCATCAAGCTGTCTCTTGACGGCACGATAGAAAACATCCCGTACGAGTGTGCTTTTACCGGAGCCTGAGACCCCGGTAACTACAGTCATCACATTAAGCGGAAACTTAACATCTATCCCTTTTAAATTATTTTCACGTGCTCCTTTTACTTCAACAAAATGATTCCATGGACGCCTGTCTCCCGGTAATGTGATCTGTTCTTCACCTAAAAGATAACGCACAGTGTAGCTATTGCTTCCTTTCTTCAGATCGCTCATGTCACCTTGATAAACGACTTCGCCTCCCAAACGACCGGCATTCGGGCCAATATCGATAATATAATCCGCCGAGCGGATTATTTCTTCATCATGTTCCACCACAATTACCGTATTACCCAATTGCTGCAATTCACGGAGTACATGTATCAACTTGTCGGTATCGCGGCTATGAAGTCCGATACTGGGTTCATCTAAGATGTATAAGCTACCGACAAGACTGCTGCCCAGTGAAGTTGCGATATTAATCCGCTGACTTTCGCCACCCGATAAGGTGTTGCTGAGACGATTGAGCGTTAGATAATCCAAACCCACATCAATGAGAAACCTTATGCGGTTGTTTATTTCGAGAAGAATGCGGTGAGCTACGTCTTCATCTTGTTTATCGAGCTTCAAGTTGTCAAAGAAGACTTTGAGTTCGGAAATGGGGAGATCTACCAATTGCGAGATATCTTTTCCTCCTACGTGTATGTATCCGGCTTCTTTCTTTAGTCTTGTGCCGTGGCAGTCAGGGCAAATAGTCTTTCCTCTAAATCGGGCCAACATAACACGGTACTGTATCTTGTATTGATTCTCTTGCAACATCTTAAAGAAATCATTGATGCCATGAAAATATTTGTTTCCTTCCCAAAGTATCCGGCGTTGTTCTTTTGTAAGTTCGAAATATGGTGTGAAAATTGGGAAATTAAATTTATCGGCATTGTGAATGAGCTCATTTTTCCATTCACTCATTACTTCGCCACGCCAGCAAACAATGGCACCGTCGTATACGGAGAGTGAGCGGTTAGGGATGACCAAATGCTCGTCAATGCCGATAATTTTGCCGAATCCTTCGCATTTTGGACAAGCACCGAGAGGAGAGTTGAAAGAAAACATTTGTTCGTTAGGCTCTTCGAAGGTTATGCCGTCAGCTTCAAATTTAGTACTGAAAGTGTGCATTTCTGTTGTTCCTTCCGGTAGATAGAAGCGAAGTATACAGGTTCCGTTGCCTTCGTACATTGATGTTTCTGCTGAATCGCTCAATCGACTAATCGAGTCTTTGGTATGAGAAACGGTCATTCTATCGACAAGAAGATAAATCATATCTCCTTTTTGGGGAGTGTATTCGTTGATCCTTTTTGTTTCTCCATTAACTTCAATACGCGTGTAGCCTTCCTTGAGATCAGCTTCCAGTTGTTCGGACAAGGTACGTCCCTCAATTAAAAGGATGTTAGTCATTACGGTATAGCGCGTACCTTCGGGATAGGAAAGCATGCAGCTCACAATATCTTCAACGGAGTGCTTTTTAACTTCTTGACCACTGACAGGGCTGAAAGTTTTACCGATTCTCGCAAATAACAAACGTAGGTATTCATATATTTCAGTAGAAGTACCTACTGTTGAGCGAGGATTGTGGTTATTAACTTTCTGCTTGATAGCAATAGCCGGTGGAATACCCTTAATAAAGTCACATTCGGGTTTGTTCATGCGTCCGAGAAACTGTCGGGCATAGCTGCTAAGGCTTTCAACATATCTGCGTTGACCTTCTGCGTAGAGGGTATCGAATGCTAATGATGATTTGCCTGATCCGGAAAGTCCGGTGATCACAATGAGTTTATTGCGAGGAATATCGAGATTTATATTTTTCAGGTTATTGACCCGTGCTCCTTTTATTGAGATATATTTGTTTTCAGACATAAATCTATTGATTTTAAGAATTTTGCAAAGTTAGTGATTTTTTTGACAAATGAATGATAAGCGAATGTGTATCTTTTTAAAAAGTATTGGCTGCGATAACAGATAAGCGATTCATTATAGTTTGTCAATAAAATCTTTTTCGTACTTTTGTTTCTGAAGTCTATGTCTATATAATTAAAAACGAATTTTGATAGATGTTGTTATGATGAAAAATCTGAAAAATTATCTTTCTTTGTTACTTCTTTTAGTAGTGTGGAGTGCTTCTGCCCAATCTGTAGTGTTGAATCCGAAACGTGAATTTCGGGGTGTTTGGATACAAACCGTCAACGGGCAATTTCGTGGTGTTCCAACAGATACGATTAAATATAGACTGATTCGGCAGTTGGATGTGTTGCAGAAAGCCGGATTCAATGCGATTATTTTTCAAGTCAGGCCTGAGGCTGATGCTTTATATAATTCGAAAATAGAACCTTGGAGTCTTTTTTTAACCGGCGTTCAGGGAAAGGTGCCGCAACCGTATTGGGATCCGATGCAGTTTATGATTGATGCTTGTCATGAGCGCGGTATGGAATTTCATGCATGGATTAATCCTTATCGGGTAAAAACGACTTTGGGCCATCAGCTTGCTTCGAATCATATTTATTATAAACATCCCGAATGGTTTCTTACTTATGGTGACCAAATGTTTTTTAATCCCGGGTTGCCGGCATGTAGGAATTATATATATAAAGTAATTTCTGATATTGTGAGTCGTTATGATGTTGATGCTATTCACATGGATGATTATTTTTATCCATATCCTGTTAGTGGTAAGGTGCTGGACGATGCTATTGCATATGCTCGGTATGGTAAGGCTTTTCAGAATGAGAATGATTGGAGGCGTGCTAACGTTGATTCGTTGATCGAGGGGATACACAATACGGTTAGAAAACTTAAACCTTGGGTTAAATTCGGGGTGAGTCCTTTCGGTATTTATCGTAACCAACGGACTGATCCTCTGGGAAGTCGTACAAAAGGTTTGCAATGTTACGACGACCTTTATGCCGATGTGTTGCTTTGGGAGCGTAAAGGTTGGATAGATTATAATATTCCGCAGCTCTATTGGCAAATCGGACATCCGGTGGCTGATTATGCTACTTTGATTGACTGGTGGGCGAAGCATACTGAAGGGTGTCCGTTATTTATCGGACAGTCGGTGATGAATACAATTGAATTTGCTGATCCTGAAAATCCTTCTATAAATCAACTTCCACGGAAGATGGCTTTGGAACGGGCTTATCAAACTATAGGTGGAAGTTGCCAGTGGTATGCTCAGGTTGTAGAAGATAATGTAGGGCATTATCGTGATGCTTTGACACAAACTTATTTCAAGTATCCGGCTATTGTTCCGGCTTTTAGGTTCATGGACAAGAAATCGCCAAAGAAGGTGAAAAAGTTGAAAGATGTATGGACTTCAGATGGATTGATGCTTTTCTGGGCTGCTCCGAAAGCCAAAACAGAAATGGATAAAGCGGTACAATATGTTGTCTATCGTTTTGCTAATCATGAACATGTCGATCTGGATGATCCTTCACATATTGTGAAGATTACAAATATGACATCTTGCAAACTTCCTTATCAGGATGGGAAAACGAAATACCGATACATTGTCACTTCACTCGATCGTTTACACAATGAGTCCAAGGTGGTATCTGAAAAGGTTAAACTATAGAATTCTTTTCTAAAATACTAATTATTTAGAAACAAAAGTATCCGGCTGCTCCGCAAATCAAAATCATATATATGGGGTTGACTTTATAAACTTTTGTAGCAACAAAAGCAGCGACAAAGAATAGAATGCTAAGTATGAATGAATACATATCTGTTTGGGGTGAGCTGAAATTTTCCGTATTCATGAGCATCAGTGCAGCTGATGCGATGAGCCCTACAACTGCGGGTCGAAGACCTTTGAAAATTGATTCGATAACGGGATTATTGCGATGACGTATCAAAAATTTGCTGATCCATAACATGAGTATGAATGAAGGTAAGATTACAGCCCCGGTTGCCGTCACTGCTCCCCATATGCTTTTTGTAGCCGTATATCCCACATAGGTGGCTGCGTTTATGCCTATAGGGCCTGGTGTTGTTTGGCTAATGGCCACAATATCCGTAAATTCTTTAGTGCTTAGCCAGCCGTATCTCATTACGACTTCGCCTTGTATCAGTGACAGCATGGCATACCCACCTCCGAAGCCAAATAATCCGATTTTAAAGAATGTATAAAATAATTGCAGGTATAATAACATGATTTTTTCTTATTAGTGATTTATTTTTCTCCACTTTTAGTTCTATTGCAGATATTCTTATGATTAGTCGTCATTTTTATCTTTTGTATCATTTTTGTTTTTTATATCCGTTTTAGCTTTTATAAATTTGCCCTTATATCTTCCCCACAGATAACCTCCCAGACCGGCTCCGATGATAATCCATATCGGTGAAAAGCCTAATAGCCATATAAGCAGTGCACATACGATCGGTATCCAGGCAGTGTATCTATTGATATGAGTAGATTTGGCTAAAGAGAAGACCGGAGCAGCAATCAAGGCAACAACGGCTGGACGAATGCCCTTGAATATTCGTTCAACAATCGGATTATCTTTGAAGTTATGAAAGAAAAGAGCAATAGCCAGAATGATAGTGAAAGAAGGAATAATTACTCCGAAAGTAGTGACAATACTACCGCGTAGTCCCTTTAATTTATAACCTACAAAAATAGAAATATTGACAGCCAATACGCCCGGTAGTGATTGAGCGATGGCCAGCAAGTCGACAAAATCTTCCGGAGAGATCCATTTCTTTTTAGTTACGATTTCGTTCTCAATAATTGGAATCATAGCATAACCTCCACCAAGAGTGAAAGCTCCTATTTTGAAAAAAATACAGAACAATTTTAAGTATATCATATCCTTAAAATAAAAAAACGAATAACATGAAGACTCTCTGATTTTTTCAGTTGCATCTTCTGTGTTATTCGTATCATTAGGGTTGTTTTAAGTTATATCCTTTTTTAGAAGAATATTCACTGTTATTTTGTTTTTTCTATCCATTTACGGGCATTGACAAATGCTTCTATCCAAGGTGTCACTTGATCATTATTGATCCTCTCAGATGGGTAATAAGCATTTTGCCAAGGAAAGATGGCACGTTCAGGATGGGGCATCATAGCCAGATGGCGTCCGTTATCGCTTACTATTCCGGCTATGCCATAATCAGATCCGTTGGGGTTGCCCGGATATTCTTCATAAGAATATTGTGCAACAATGTTGTATTTATCCTTATCGTAAGGCAATGCAAATTTACCTTCTCCGTGTGCTATCCAAATGCCCAGCTTACTTCCACTCAACGAACTCAGCATCACACTCTTGTTCTCAGGAATATTGACTCCGACAAAAGCCGATTCAAACTTGTGTGAATCGTTATGAAGCATTTTTGTTCTTTTTTCGTAGCTTGGATTAATCAAACCTAGTTCAATCATCAGCTGGCAGCCGTTACAGATACCCAACGAAAGGGTATCTTTGCGGGCATAGAACTTATCAAGAGCTTCTTTTGCTTTTGGATTAAACAAGAATCCTCCTGCCCAACCTTTGGCTGAACCGAGTACATCCGAATTTGAAAAACCACCGCAGAAGACAATCATGTTCACTTCTTCAAGGGTTTCGCGGCCACTAATTAAATCCGTCATTGTGACATCTTTTACGTCGAATCCTGCCAGATATAGAGAGTAAGCCATTTCTCGTTCGCCATTTGTACCTTTGGCACGTATGACTGCTGCACGTATGCCCGAAGGTTTATTGCGGTCGGGGGAAATACCATAAGCAGAGATTTTACCTTTGAAGCCAGGCAAAAAGTTAATGTTGAGCGGCTGTTTCTTGTAATTCTCATAACGGGCTTCAGCACAGCCATTCATCGATTGTTTCTTATCCAACATGAAAGACGATTTATACCATACATCTCGTAGTTCATCAATATCGAAGTGATAAGATTTTTGAAGTTTCGTAACTTTGATCTTGCGTTCATTGACGGGTTTACCCAATTTGATATAACCAATGCCTACATCGCTGAAAATCTTTTTAACTTCTTCCGTATGCTTGTTGTCTACTTGAATTACAACGCCGGGGTTCTCAGCAAATAGAATATTGATGATGTTTTCTTCTGAAATCTTATCCAGATTAATATCCAGACCGCCTTCCGTATTTGCAAAGCACATCTCAAGTAAGGTAGTGATTAAACCACCGGCCGAGATATCATGTCCGGCAAGGATAATACCCTTGTCAACCATTTTTTGAATAGCAAGAAATGCGTCGCGGAAGTATTCAGGATTCTTAGTGCAAGGAATATCATCACCTACGCATCCCAATGATTGAGCAAAAGCAGAACCGCCAAGTTTCAAATTGTCAAAACTGAAGTCTATATGATAAAGTGAGGTATCTTTATTGTTGACCAATACCGGCGAAACGACTTTTTTAATATCGGACACTTCGCCTCCGGCAGATACGATAACCGTTCCCGGAGAGATTATTTTTTCACCATTCGGGTATTTTTGGGTTAAAGAGAGAGAATCTTTGCCGGTAGGTACATTGATTTGTAATTCACAGCAGAAATCGCTTAATGCTTTTACGCCGGCATACAAACGTGTATCTTCACCTTCTTGCGAACGGCAGGGCCACATCCAATTAGCCGAAAGTGAAACGCTGTCAAGGCCCTCAGCCATAGGTGCCCATACAATATTGGTCAAGGCTTCCGATACGGCAAGTATGGAACCAACGGCCGGATCTGCAAGTCCTGCTTGCGGAGCATGTCCTAATGCCGTGGCTATACCTTTTTCTCCACGATAATCCAAAGCAACTACGCCACAATCACTTAATGGCAATTGCAGTTTACCTACACATTGTTGGCGGGCAACTTTTCCGGTGACTGATCTATCCACTTTGCTTGTCAACCAATCTTTGCATGCCACAGCTTCCAATTGCAGAACATTCTTAAGATATTCTTGTACTTTTTCGGTATCGAAAACCGGCATTTTGTAGTGGCGTACAACAGTTTTGTCGATCATATAAGTCTTTGGCGAAGAACCGAACATCTGATCAACAGCTAAATTGAAAGGACAAACGCCATCAGCTTGTTCGAAAACAAAGCGGTGATCGCCGGTTGTTTCTCCAACGACATACATCGGTGCGAGTTCGCGTTCGGCCACTTTTTTCACATGTTCTAAAGAATCTTCCTTAACGAGAAGTCCCATACGTTCTTGTGATTCGTTGGCTATAATCTCTTTGGCTGATAATGTCTTATCTCCGATAGGTAGTTTAGCCATGTCGATATGACCGCCACAATCTTCTACCAGTTCGGAAAGACAGTTTACATGTCCGGCTGAACCATGATCGTGTATAGAAACAATAGGATTTTCATCTTCTTCACAGAGTGAGCGGATTACGTTAAAGTCGCGTTTCTGCATTTCTGCATTAGCCCGTTGAACGGCGTTCAATTCGATGCCGCTGCTGTAACGACCGGTATCTACCGATGATACGGAACCACCTCCCAGTCCGATACGGTAATTATCACCACCAAGTACGATAATCTTGTTTCCCTTTTCAGGTTTACCTTTCAGGCAGTCGCGTTCGGTGCCGTAGCCCACGCCACCGGCCAGCATGATTACTTTATCATAACCGTATGACTCATTATTTTCCTGATGCTCGAAAGTCAACAGAGAACCGCAGATAAGCGGCTGCCCGAATTTGTTACCGAAATCGGAAGCACCGTTGGATGCTTTGATAAGAATCTGTTCCGGTGTCTGATACAGCCATTTGCGTACGGGGAGCACTTTTTCCCATTCCCGTTCACCTTCGGTGCGCGGATAAGAAGTCATGTAAACAGCTGTTCCGGCGATAGGCCAAGAGCCCTTGCCACCACCCATGCGGTCGCGTATCTCGCCACCGGTTCCGGTAGAGGCACCGTTGAAAGGCTCTACAGTAGTTGGAAAATTATGTGTCTCAGCTTTATAAGAGATGACACTCTTGATATCTTTTATTTTGAAAAAATCAGGCTTTGATCCGTCGGCCGGAGCAAATTGTTCTATAACGGGACCTTCGGCAAAGGCTACATTATCTTTATAGGCCGAGATGATTTTATTGGGATTCTCTTTCGTTGTTCTTTTGATCATTTGAAAGAGTGATGATTCCTGTTCTTTACCGTCAATAATAAATGTGCCGCCGAATATTTTGTGTCGGCAATGTTCTGAATTGATTTGGGCAAAGCCGAAAACTTCGGAGTCGGTGAGTGGCCGACCTAAGTCCTTTTCTGTTTTTTTTAGATATTCTATTTCTTCGGTTGATAAGGCAAGGCCTTCTTTTTCGTTGTATTCCTCAAGGTTCTCGATATGAATTATCGGTTCCGGTTTGCGGTTGGTCGTGAAAATAGATTGATCGAGCCCTTTATACATTCTTTGTAGCATCGGATCGCGATCTGCATCCTCATTATCTACGGGAAAGTATTCTTCGATGCGAGTGATGCCTGTTATGGCCATGTTTTGTGTAATCTCTACAGCGTTAGTACTCCATGGAGTAATCATCTCGCGGCGAGGACCGACGAAATAGCCTTTTAATTTTTCTTCACTTTCTGTCTGTGCTTCGCCAAAAAGCCAGCAGAGTTTCTTGCAATTGTCAGGAGTGATGGCCTTTTCGCTTTGGACGGCGATGACACTCTTGGAAGGGGTTCTAAAAAAAAGAATCATGTTTTGTTTACGATTTTATTGTCTTTTGACTGCAAAGATAAATATTTTCGCTCTTGCACAGAAGAAAATGAGATAAAAATAAGGATTAATTTTAAAAGCTTCTCATTTTTATGATAGGCTTATAATGTTAATGTTTTAGTGAAAATTACTAATAAGTAGCTTTAGCATTGAAAAAACGTTAACACTCTGTTATGATTCCAAAAAAAACACGATATTTGCAAAATGATTCATATCCAATCGATAATAGAGATTTTAGTTAAGGGATTCGCAATAGGTGTTATTGTGTCTGCTCCGATGGGACCTGTCGGTATCCTTTGCATACAGAGAACGTTGAATAAGGGGCGCTGGTATGGCGTGGCAACAGGGCTCGGTGCTTGTTTGAGTGATATATTATATGCCTTGTTGACAGGATTTGGTATGAGCTTTGTTTTTGATTATATAAATAAGAACATTTTCTATTTGCAATTTTTTGGTAGCATTATGTTGTTTATCTTTGGAATTTATACATTTCGTACTAATCCTGTAAAATCAATCCGTCCCACATCTCTAAAGAAAGGTTCTTATTTTCATAACTTCATTACCGCTTTTCTTGTTACATTATCCAATCCGCTTATTATATTTTTATATATAGGTCTTTTTGCACGGTTTGCCTTTATTGAACCAGGTGTTTTATTGTTTGAGAAAATAGCGAGCTATTTGGCTCTTATAGTTGGTGAACTTGCTTGGTGGCTCACAATTACATTCTTTGTCAATCATGTGCGCAGGAGGTTTAATTTGCGTGGCATTTGGACATTGAACCGAATAATCGGGAGTATTGTCATTGTTGTTTCTATTATAGGTGTCATTTATACATTATTGGGAGAATCGCTTTATTAGTAGTTGAGGAGAGAAAAATGAATCGAATTGCACAGCAATTAAAAGAAAAAAGTATTGTTGAATACCTTTTATATATGTGGTCTGAAGAAGATCTTATCAGGGCCAATCATTGTGATATGGATCAAATTGAAGCTCTTATCATTTCTCAATTCAGTGAGGTTGACAAACCATCAATGCGAGAATGGTATGGAAATCTGATTACAATGATGGAAGAAGAAAATGTGCGTGACAAGGGTCATCTCCAAATTAACACGAATGTAATTATCAATCTTACCGATTTGCATAATGAATTATGTAATTCACCTAAATTCCCCTTTTATTCTGCTGCATATTTTAAGGCTTTGCCTTTTATCGTTGAACTTCGTACAAGAAACGGGCACAAAGATGAACCGGAAATAGAAACTTGTTTCGAAGCCATGTATGGTATATTGTTATTGCGTTTGCAAAAGAAGGCAGTGAGTAAAGATACTTCTAGGGCTATTCAGGTCATCAAGGAGTTTCTTATGATATTGGGCGAATACTATTATGATGACAAACATGGAAAATTGAAATTGGGTGACGATTAAAAAGCATCATATATATTAAGGAGGATTTTTTATTTTTACAGTTTTTATAGAAATATTATTTTTATCGAATGATACAAAATTCAGAAATACAAAGAAGACGCACATTTGCCATAGTAGCGCATCCGGATGCAGGTAAAACATCATTAACGGAGAAGTTATTGTTGTTTGGTGGACAGATACAAGTGGCAGGTGCTGTTAAAAGTCATAAGATCAGGAAGACGGCAACATCCGATTGGATGGATATTGAAAAACAGCGTGGTATATCGGTTACTACTTCCGTAATGGAATTTGATTACGCCGGTTATAAGATAAATATCCTTGATACGCCGGGACATAAAGATTTTGCAGAAGATACTTATCGTACGTTAACGGCAGTTGATAGTGTGATTATTGTTATTGACGGAGCCAAAGGTGTGGAGGCACAGACGTTGAAGTTGATGGAAGTATGTCGTATGAGAAATACGCCAGTTATTATTTTCATTAATAAAATGGATAGAGAGGGCAGAGATCCTTTTGATTTACTTGACGAACTGGAAAATCAGCTATTGATTCAAGTTCGACCTCTTTCATGGCCAATTGATCAAGGAGCACGTTTTAAGGGAGTTTATAATATCTATGAAAATAAACTTGATCTTTATCAGCCTTCCAAACAGGTAGTGACAGAGAAAGTGGAAGTGGATATCCATACCGAGGAATTAGATAAGCATATCGGTAAATCGCTTGCAGACAAATTGCGTAATGATCTCGAACTGATTGAAGGTGTATATCCCAAATTTGATGTGAACTCATATCAATCGGCCGAATGTGCTCCCGTATTTTTCGGTTCGGCATTAAATAATTTCGGTGTGGAGGAATTGCTGAACTGTTTTGTCAAGATAGCTCCAAGTCCCCGTCCTGTAAAAACGGTTGAGCGTATAGTTGATCCCGAAGAGCCTAAGTTTACCGGTTTTATTTTTAAGATAACTGCCAATATTGATCCTAATCACCGTTCATGTATAGCCTTCTGCAAGGTTTGTTCGGGTAGGTTTGTCCGCAATATTCCATATCTGCATGTTCGCTACAATAAGCTCATGCGTTTTTCTTCACCAACTCAATTTATGGCTCAACGTAAAACGACTGTCGATGAGGCTTATGCCGGAGATATTGTTGGTTTGCCTGATAATGGAATTTTCAAGATTGGTGATACGCTTACGGAAGGAGAAGAGCTGCATTTCCGGGGATTACCCAGTTTTTCTCCTGAGATGTTTAAGTATATCGAGAATACTGACCCGATGAAACAAAAGCAATTGGCCAAAGGTATAGATCAGTTGATGGATGAGGGTGTGGCTCAGTTGTTTACCAATCAATTTAACGGTAGAAAGATTATCGGTACGGTTGGTCAGTTGCAGTTTGAAGTAATACAATATCGTTTGCTGAATGAATATAATGCTTCTTGTCGTTGGGAGCCGATAAGTCTTTATAAGGCTTGTTGGATAGAAAGTGATGACAAAGAAGAATTGGATGCGTTTAAGAAAAGAAAATATCAATATGTAGCCAAAGATAGAGATGGTCGTGATGTCTTTCTTGCAGATTCCAATTATGTGCTTCAAATGGCACAGAATGATTTTAAGAAAATAAAATTCCATTTCTCCAGCGAATTTTAATAAAGGAACTAGGGGAGTGCGGTTATGGCAATCTTGCCCGTCAAGTTTGTTGATAAATGTTTTTTATTCTTGTATGCTTGAGAAAAGGTAACTTTTTTTTATTATTTTTGTGGTAATATTATTCTTGAAGGGAATATGAGCGTGTTATTGGATAACATGAATATTTGATTTTTTCTTGCAATAAAAGGAAGTAAAATGATAAATTTATATTTTTTTAGTTCGATTCTTTATTTTTGATTTAAATATTATTGCTAATTTCGTACGATTTTTAAGTAAAGGCATAAAATAGATAATAGATTATCAATATGGAAAATCTCGAAACAGCATTAATGCTGATGGTTGTAGGTATGACGACAGTGTTTGTTATCCTACTCTTGGTTATTGGCTTAGGTAAAGTACTTATAGCCTTTGTGAATAAGTATATTCCCGAAGAAGTTGTTCATGTAAAGAACAAAACAGTTCAGTCTTCACCTCCCGCGCCGGCGAATGTGATGGCTGCTATTACAGCAGCAGTCAATGTTGTTACCCATGGAAAAGGCAAAGTAGAGAAAATAGAAAAAGTATAAAGTAGTATAAGCACAAATTTGTAAGTATTTTAGTTAGGTAAAAGAAATGGAAAAAGAGATAAAATTCTGTTTGGTTTTTCGGGACATGTGGCAGTCTGCCGGAAAATATGTTCCTCGTGTTGATCAGTTGGTAAAGGTTGCACCTGCCATTATAGAGATGGGGTGTTTTGCCCGTGTGGAAACAAATGGCGGAGGCTTTGAACAAGTTAATTTGTTGTTTGGTGAAAATCCTAATAAATCTGTTCGTGAGTGGACAAAGCCTTTTCATGAGGCCGGTATCCAGACTCAGTTGCTTGATCGTGCTTTAAACGGACTTCGTATGAGTCCGGTTCCCGCTGACGTAAGAAAATTGTTTTATAAAGTTAAGAAAGCACAAGGTACGGATATAGCACGTACATTCTGTGGCTTGAATGATGTTCGTAATATAATTCCTTCTATTAAATATGCCAAGGATGCCGGGATGATTTCCCAATGTTCGCTTTGCATTACATATTCTCCGGTTCATACCGTTGAATATTACACAAATATGGCTTTAGAGTTGATTAAGTCGGGTGCACAGGAAATTTGCGTCAAGGATATGGGAGGCATTGGCCGTCCGGTATCGTTGGGCAAGATTGTAGGCAATATAAAGAAAGCCTATCCCGAAATCCCAGTTCAGTATCATAGTCACGCAGCTCCCGGTTTCAATATGGCCAGTATCTTGGAAGTTTGCCAAGCCGGTTGTGATTACATTGATGTCGGTATGGAGCCGTTATCATGGGGAACAGGTCATGCCGATTTGCTCAGCGTACAGGCGATGTTGAAAGATGCCGGATTTAAAGTACCCGAAGTTAACATGGATGCTTATATGAAAGTTCGCAGCATGATTCAGGATTTTATGGATGATTTTCTGGGACTCTTTATCAGTCCGCGCAATCGCCTGATGAATTCATTGCTTATCGGCCCGGGACTTCCCGGCGGTATGATGGGCAGTTTGATGGCCGATTTGGATACAAATCTTCAATCAATCAATAAATATAAAGCCAAAAGAAATTTGAAGTTTATGACACAGGATGAACTTCTTTTGAAATTATTCAAAGAAGTTGCTTATGTCTGGCCACGTGTCGGTTATCCTCCTTTGGTCACACCCTTTAGTCAATATGTCAAGAATCTTTCGTTAATGAACGTCATGGCTTTGGAAAAAGGCAAAGAACGTTGGGGCATTATTGCCGATGATATTTGGGATATGATTCTGGGCAAGGCCGGTAAGTTGCCGGGCGAGCTTGCACCGGAGATTGTAGAGAAGGCCGAACGTGAAGGTCGTAAGTTCTTCACTGGCAATCCACAAGATAATTATCCGGACGAGCTTGATAAGTATCGCAAGATGATGAAGGATAAGAAATGGGAGATTGGTGAGGATGATGAAGAGCTTTTTGAATACGCGATGCATCCTGTTCAGTATGAAGCTTACAAGAGTGGCAAGGCGAAAGCCGATTTCTTGGCTGATGTTGAAAAGAAAAAGGCGGATAAGAATAAATCGAATACTAGTGATTGCAAGTCCAAAACGCTTACAGTACAGGTTGATGGTCAGTCATACAAAGTAACAGTAGCTTATGGCGATGTTGATTTGAAGGATACAGTTACGGCTGCCGCACCTGTTGTTTCATCAACCGGTGATGCAAAAAGCATTACTTCTCCTTTGGAAGGTAAATTTTTTTTAGTGAAGAACGCAGAAGAAAAACCTGTTAATGTGGGTGATACGGTAAAGGTTGGTGATTTGCTTTGTTATATTGAGGCCATGAAAACTTATAATGCCGTTCGTTCGGAATTTGCCGGAATAATTACCGAGATAAAGGCTAAACCTGGTGATAGTGTAGAAGAAGACGACGTATTAATCAAGATAGGATAATGAACGATATATTTACACATTTGTTTGACATGACTACTTTCGGTAATATATTTGCCGAACCACAGTTCTTAGTTATGTATGCGATTGCTTTTGTCCTTCTTTATCTTGGAATTAAAAAGCAATATGAGCCTTTATTACTTATTCCCATTGCTTTCGGAGTGTTGCTTGCCAATTTCCCAGGTGGGGGTATGGGCGTGATTCAGGCCGATGAAAATGGTATGGTGATGGTGAATGGCGTGTTGAAGAATATTTATGATATGCCTTTGCATGCGATTGCGCACGATTTGGGTTTGATGAACTTTATCTATTATATGTTGATCAAGACAGGATTTTTGCCTCCGATTATATTTATGGGTGTAGGTGCGCTGACCGACTTCGGGCCGATGCTTCGTAACTTGCGTCTGTCTATTTTCGGTGCGGCAGCTCAATTAGGTATCTTTACTGTTTTGATTGTTGCTATTTTGATGGGATTCACCCCTAAAGAAGCAGCCTCTTTGGGTATTATCGGTGGAGCCGATGGCCCAACAGCTATCTTTACTACAATCAAGCTTGCTCCGCAACTACTTGGCCCAATAGCTATTGCGGCCTACTCGTATATGGCTTTGGTACCGGTAATCATTCCGCTGATGGTCAGGTTGCTTTGTACGAAGAAAGAATTGAGAATTAATATGAAAGAACAAGAGAAAAAATATCCGTCGAAAACGGAAATTAAAAATCTCCGTGTCTTGAAAATTATTTTTCCTATCGCCGTCACTGTAATTGTGGCTCTCTTTGTACCGACAGCTGTGCCATTGATCGGTATGTTGATGTTTGGTAACTTGGTCAAGGAAATCGGAACAAACACATTCCGTTTGTATGATGCAGCCTCCAATAGTATTATGAATGGCGCCACTGTATTCCTTGGTCTTTCAGTAGGAGCAACGATGACTAGTCAGGCTTTCTTGAATTGGACAACAATAGGTATTGTTGTCGGAGGTTTCCTTGCATTTGCTTTATCCATAACCGGTGGTATTTTTATGGTGAAAGTAGTAAATGTGTTCTCAAAGAAGAAGATTAATCCGTTGATCGGTGCTACCGGTTTGAGTGCTGTGCCAATGGCCAGTCGCGTAGCCAATGAGATTGCCTTGAAGTATGATATAAAGAATCATGTATTGCAGTATTGTATGGCAAGTAACATTTCCGGAGTTATCGGATCTGCTGTTGCTGCCGGTGTTTTGATTTCGTTTTTGCAGTAAGATATCTTTTTAATATATAACATCTTAAAAAAAGGATGTGTCAATAAGAAATTGACATATCCTTTTTTTGTCTCCCGATATGTGCTAAAATTAGTGGTGAATGTATATCGACAGGAATGTTGTGATTATAACTCAATTATTCATTGCGAAAGATGTTGAAGTCTCTTATAAATAAGGCATTTAGTCATGTATTTAGTTGCATTTAGAGCTTAAATTATGTATATTTGTAAGCTTGATTAGTCCGGCCCGTGTATGCGGGCTATCCGGTTTCCATACACGGGCTATATAGTTTTCGTATGCAGGCTATATAGCCCATGTACACGGGCCGGACTAATCGAGGCAGAAAAGGAGCTTAATTAAGAAGAGATTGCACCTTAAATTAGCAAGGAGACATACTTAATTATTAAACAATCACAGCGTGAGATAGAGATATAGATAGGATTATAAACAACAAAAAAATAGTAAGTATGCCAGTAGAGTATGATTTAGTCAGAAAACCCAATGAAAAAGGAGATGATACACAGCAATCGATGTATCCGCGTATTGTATCTAAGGGAACAGTAAGTTTTAGAACCTTGGAGAATGATATAGTTCAATCTACGAGTTTTTCAAAAGCAGATGTAGAAGGTGTTCTTGCTGCATTATGCGATCAGGCTTCATCTTATATTCGCGAGGGTTATCATGTGGAGTTTGGTAAGATGGGTTATCTTTCGGCTAAAATTACTTCTCGTCCAGTGGAGAGTAAAAACGAAATTCGTTCACCGTCTATCAGTTATAACGGAGTGCATTTCCGTCCGTCGAGTTGGTTTAAAGGTCAGTGTTGGTTTAAAGATTTTGAACGTGCCAAGTTAGGCTTTCGCAAATCTTCCGGTTTACCTTTAGAAAAACGTCGTGCCTGTTTGGAAAACTATCTTAAAGATCATCCGTTTATCACGCGTAAAGAATATGGCAGTATCACCGGATTGCTTAAAAATGCAGCTTTGGATGATTTGAATAAATGGAAAGAAGAGAAGGTGCTTGATACCTTTGGAAGAGGAACTCACAAGGTCTTTATCCTTGGAAGGTCGGAAGCGAAAGAGTAATTTAGAAATATACTATTTGATTTGATCAATCGATGCTTTAATAATGGAAAAGACTTCATCAGCCGTTTTCGCCTGTAAACTTTTTTTTTCCATGGGGCATAAATCTGTTTGTGTACGGTTCTTAATAAGAGGCACTGACTGTTTGGCTTCGACTATGATATGTGCCTTTTGCAATAAAGATAATGCCGGTAGACTGATGACATCGGTGTATAGTTGGCTGATGCCGCCGATGATCATTAATGAAGCGGCAGCTTTTCCTACAACTTTGTCGGCTACATGAGCTCCTTTCAGAAAGGCGGAGTTGTTGCAAACCAGATCATACAAATCGGTTACCCCGCGTTCTGAAAAGGTGCGAATTTCTCCCTGATTTTTGATTACACAAGAATAATGTCCTTGATGCAAAAGCTCGATGAGCTCTTTCATTATAAAGTTCCTTGTTTTAACTGTTCTACATAGTTGTCTATTTTCTCCATCTCACGGGGTATGTAGATGCTTTGCGGGCAATGCGGTGAGCATTGGTTGCATTTTATGCAATGGCTGGCCTGACGAAGTTTGGGCACGCTGCGGTCGTAGCCGATGAGGAAAGCGCGTCTGGCCTCTTCGTAATTCTTTGATTTACGACTTTCGGGAATGTCGTTTTTGTTTATGCAACGGTTGTAGTGTGCAAAGATGGCAGGGATGTCAAGTCCATAGGGACAAGGCATACAATATTTACATCCGGTACAAGGGATGACGGGACGTTTTAGCATTTCTTGCGCTACATGCTCGAGCAATTCATTTTCTGCTTTTGTGAGTGGTTGTAGCGGTGAGTAAGTCCGGATATTATCCTTTAAGTGATCGATATAGGTCATTCCGCTCAATACCGTCAGCACATCCGGTAGCGAACCGGCATAGCGAAAGGCCCACGATGCGATGCTATCTTGCGGACGATGCTGTTTGAGCTCTGCAACTAATTTGTCGTTTAATTTCGACAATCGTCCCCCCAACAATGGTTCCATTACTATTGCGGGGATCTTTCGCTTAGACAGTTCATTATATAGATATTCGGCATTAGAATCTTTGTCCGAAGCATGTTTCCAGTCAGAATAGTTGAGTTGTATTTGTACGAAATCCCATTTCACATCAAGAGATAACAAGTAGTTAAACACATTGATATCACCGTGGAAAGACCAACCCAGATTTCGGATTCTTCCGGCTTCTCTTTCTTTAACCAAATAATCGATCATATGGTTATCGATGTATCTTTTTTTGAAAACATCCATGTTGGGGATACCTACGGCATGCAGCAGATAATAATCGATATAATCCACTTGCAGGTTCTGTAAAGACTTATGATATAAAGCGATAGAATTTTCACGAGTCATAGACTGCGGGTCAAAATTAGATAATTTTGTGGCAATGAACATCTTATTACGTGGATGGCGTTTTAAAGCGATACCCGTTGCACGCTCCGACAAACCTTGAACATAGGGAGGAGCTGTATCAAAATAATTCACGCCGTGAGCGATGGCATAGTCCACCAGTCTGTTCACTGTTTCCTGGTCTATTTCAATTCCTTCTCCGTCTGTCTTTTTGCGTGTAGGCCAGCGCATGCAACCATAGCCTAGAAGAGATACTTTATCTCCGGTTGAAGGGTTGGTGCGGTATGTCATTTTATCTGTCGGAACTTCGGTGGTGGTCGTTCCATTTGTCGAAGATTGTCTGTTGGAATTGCATCCGTAGAGTGCGGCCGTTGTGGCAACAGTTCCCGTACCTACTACCTTGAGGAAGTTTCTGCGGTTTATATTTTTCTTATTATCTTTTTCCATTGTTTTTTTTCTTTTGATAGCTGAAGATTATTCATTGTATTTTATACTGTTCGGTGCATCTCGTTGCCTTCTACATAAATGGCGCTGAAAGGGCGGGCGGGGCATAGGTCTTCACAAGCGCCGCAACCGATACATACGGCCGTATTAACAACGGGGATTTTTTTTGAATCATGATTATCCGCATTTATCGCCACCATTTGTATGGCACCCGTCGGACAATGGCGGGCGCAATTACCGCAACTAACATTGTCCGTCAAAATAACGCAATTCTCTTTTATCCATACAGCATGGCCTATCTGGATAGATGATTTCTCGGCTCTGGTGATGGGATGTATGGCATCGGAAGGACAAACGTCCGAACATTTGGTGCATTCGGGGCGGCAATAACCTCGTTCATACGACATCTCG
>JALNVG010000001.1 GCA_023227685.1 Bacteroidaceae bacterium | reverse complement strand
TTAGCTCCTTCAATGAATTGTTTGTCTATTTTGCTTGACGGTGATAAAATTATTACTTTGTCGTTTTCTTTTAAATAAGGAGGAAATGTGATATTCATGATTCCGTGATAATTTATTATTTATATTTTAATTTAATATTGTAATAGGTAACAACAAACTAAAAGTAATTGTTTATTTTTATCAGATAAAATAATTGGCTTACTTTGTCAGTTGAGAGGCTTATCTGTCGGGCAGAAAGGTTAATATCTGTCAGAATGCTATTGTATGCATGAATATTCTTTGAAAAGTCCATTGGTATATAAATTATTTTCCTGATATTTGTTTTAAACACTTATTATATGATATCGATTAAAAATTTTTCTCAATTAACAAATCATTTGAAAAGTTGTCCACAAAGAAAACGTGTTGCCGTTGTTTGTCCTTATGATATACATAGTGAATATGCAATATTGCGTGCTCTAGAAGAGGAACTCGCATCGTTCGTGTTGATCGGGCAAGCTAAAATATTGAATCATTTTTCGCTTTTGAAGAAATATCCCGGGCTTATTAAGATTATACCTGTTGATAATTCAGATGATGCGGCTTGTGAAGGAGTACGTTTGGGACGCGAAGGTAAGGTGGATATTCTGATGAAAGGTGTTATTAATACCGATAATCTTCTACATGCGGTTCTCGATAAAGAACGGGGCTTATTGCCTAAGGGACGTTTGTTGACGCATTTGGCTGTGATGCAAATTCCGTCTTATGACAAATTGTTATTCTTTTCGGATGCGGCTGTCATTCCGAGTCCGACTTTAAAGCAACGGGTGGAAATGATTGGCTATGCTATACGTGCTTGCCACAAGTTTGGCATTGAGCAGCCGCGCATTTCTTTGATCCATTGTACGGAAAAGGTGAGTGCCAAATTTCCGCATTCTTTAGATTATGTTAATATTGTTGAACTGGCCGAAGCCGGTGAATTCGGGAATGTGATCATTGACGGTCCGCTTGATGTTCTTTCATCCTGTGACAAGGAGAGCGCCGAGATTAAAGGCATTTCTTCTCCGATCAATGGACAGGCTGATGTATTGATCTTTCCCAATCTTGAATCGGGAAATACCTTTTATAAGGCGATGACTTTGTTTGCAGGAGCTGAAATGGGTGGACTTTTGCAGGGACCGGACATACCGGTTGTAGTCACCTCCCGCAGTGATTCGGGCCTTACTAAATATTATAGTCTTGCCATGGGTTGCTTAATTTCCGATAAATCATGAAACGAGATGAAAATACTAGCCATTAATCCCGGTTCTACATCTACGAAGATAGCGGTGTATGAAGATGAAAATCTAATATTTTTAAGTAATATAACTCACTCCATTGAAGAATTGGCCACCTTTACCGAGGTCTCCGAACAGTTTGATTTCCGTGAATCTCTTGTAATGAGTGAACTGAAGAGTCACGGCATAGCTTTTCGTTTTCACGCGATTATCGGCCGGGGAGGATTGATTAAACCGATGTCAGGTGGTGTTTATGAAATAAATGAGGTTTTAAAGTACGACACGGAACATTCTACCCGAATGCATGCTTGTAATCTGGGAGTTCTTATCGCTTATGATTTGGCAAAGCTAATCCCCGGCTGTAAAGCTCTTATGGCTGATCCGGGTGTGGTGGATGAACGTAGTGATGTAGCCCGTATCTCTGGTACGACATTAATGCCGTCAATAACCATTTGGCATGCTTTGAATCAAAAAGCTATTGCCCGCTTATATGCCAGTGAGCATGGCACCCGTTACGAGAATCTCGATTTGATTGTTTGTCATTTAGGCGGTGGTATTTCTATTGCTGTTCATAATCACGGGCGAGCTATTGACGCCAATAATGCACTTGATGGCGAAGGTCCTTTTTCTCCGGGACGTTCGGGTACGGTACCTTTCGGCCAATTAATAGATCTTTGCTATAGTGGCGTGTTTTCTAAAAACGAGTTGAAACGTCGGTTGACTAGTCATTCCGGATTATCTGCTTATTTGGGAACTACGGATGTGCCTATTATTATTGAACGAATCAAACAAGGAGATAAAAAGGCGGAATTGGTTATGGATGCCATGATTTATCAAATAGCCAAGGGTATAGGCGCAGCTTCTGTTGTGCTTTATGGCAAGATTGATGCAATCCTCTTGACCGGAGGTCTCGCTTATTCCGATTATGTAATTGAGCGATTAAAGAAAAGAATCTCTTTTCTCGCACCGGTTTTTGTGTATCCCGGAGAAAATGAGATGAAAGCTTTGGCTATGAATGCTCTCGGTGCATTAAGAGGTGAACTTCCTTTAAAAATATATGAGTAAATGAAAAATACGATACACTATAATGTATATCAAAAATAGATAGGTCAATGATAATCTAAAAGTCTCTTGGTGAATGATTTTTATAAATTCAATTGATTTTTCCGTTGTTTTATTTTATCGTTTTTAATGGATATAATTATAATATTTTTTTTGTAAATATACCCGACCAAAGAATTTTTATTATATCTTTGCGATGTGTTAAGTTAATAAATTGATTAAGGTCGATTTTTAGACTGTTTTGAATCGGAAAGTATGGGGGTACTTTCCGATTCCTTTTCATATATAGAGAAATTATAGAAATAGAGAAATGTTTTTTTTTGTGTGATAAACAATAAAAAAGCTCGGTCATATTTTTGACCGAGCTTTTTTATATTATTAAAAAGAATTTTATTCTATTGGAGGTTTTGGCTGTAAAGCTTTTCTTGAAAGTTTAAACTTGCCGGTTTTTTGGTCAACAGCTATCAGTTTAACTTCAATTTCGTCACCTTCTTTAATTCCGGCTTCTTCTACAGTTTCCAAACGCTTCCATGCGATTTCGGAGATGTGAAGTAATCCGTCTTTGCCAGGTAAAAATTCGACAAATGCACCATAAGGCATAATAGAACGTACTTTACCTTTGTAAACTTCGCCAACTTCCGGTATAGCAACGATAGCCTTGATCATATCTGTAGCATCATCTATACATTGTTTGTTAGTTCCGGAGATTTCGATACGACCGATATTGTCTGTTTCTTCAATTGTAATAACAGCTCCTGTCTTTTCCTGCATTCCTTGAATAATTTTACCGCCCGGGCCTATGATAGCTCCGATGAATTCTTTAGGAATAGTCATTACTTCAATACGTGGAGCATGAGGTTTAAGTTCTGCACGTGGTTCAGGAATGGTTTCCAATATCTTACCTAATATGTGTTGACGTCCTTCTTTAGCCTGATTTAAAGCTTTTTCCAAGATATCAAAAGGCAGACCGTCTACCTTAATATCCATTTGTGTAGCGGTAATACCGTTTTTCGTACCGGTAACTTTAAAGTCCATATCACCAAGGTGATCTTCATCACCAAGGATATCGGAAAGAACAGCAAATTTATCTTCTCCTGGATTTTTAATTAATCCCATGGCAATACCTGAAACGGGTCTTCTAATAGGAACGCCGGCATCCATTAGTGCCAATGTTCCGGCACATACGGTAGCCATTGATGATGAACCGTTGGATTCCAAAATATCAGAAACAACACGAACGGTATATGGATAATCTTGAGGAATCATCCTTTTTAATGCACGCCAAGCTAAATGACCATGACCGATTTCACGGCGACCGGTGCCACGCTGAGCTTTAGCTTCACCAGTGCAAAAAGGTGGAAAGTTATAATGCAGTAAAAAACGTTGCCTGCCTTGTGTCAGTGCGCCATCAAGAATCTTTTCGTCAAGTTTGGTACCTAATGTAACGGTACTTAAAGATTGTGTTTCACCACGAGTGAAGATAGCTGATCCGTGAGGGCCAGGAAGAGGATTGACTTCGCACCATATAGGTCGAATTTCTGTTGTCTTACGACCATCCAAACGTTTGCCTTCGTCAAGAATACAGCGACGCATGGCTTCTTTTTCTACATCAGCATAATAACGGTCTATCAAAGGACCCTTATCGGCTAATTCATCTTCTGTATATTGAGCTTTGAATTCATTAACAATATCGTTGAAAGCATCTTCGCGTTCGTGTTTATCCTTATTGCCTGATTGTGCTATGGCGTAAGTTTTTGGGTAGCAAGCATTATGAACAGCCTTACGTAGGTCTTCATCATTAACTTCAGGTTGATATTCTCGTTTAACGGTTTTGCCGACTTCTTTAGCTAGTTCCATTTGTGCCTTACATTGAATCTTAATGGCTCTGTGGGCAACTTTCATTGCTTCAATCAGTTCGGCTTCCGAAACTTCATCCATCTCACCTTCAACCATCATGATGTTGTCATATGTAGCGCCGACCATCAAATCCATATCGGCTTTCTCCAATTGTTTAAAAGTAGGGTTGATTACATATTCTCCATTTATCCGAGCTACACGTACTTCGGAAATAGGACCATTCCAAGGAATATCGGAAACGGAGAGTGCAGCAGATGCTGCAAGTCCGGCCAAGGCGTCAGGTATATCTACACCGTCGGCTGAAAAGAGAATGACATTTACATAAACTTCTGCGTGGTAATCGTCGGGAAATAAGGGACGGAGGGCGCGATCTACTAACCGGCAGGTCAATATCTCGTAATCCGAAGCTCTTCCTTCTCTCTTGGTGAATCCTCCAGGATATCTACCACATGCTGAGTATTTTTCTCTATACTCTACTTGTAAAGGCATGAAATCAGTTCCGGGAACTGCATCTTTAGCGGCACAAACAGTAGCCAGCAGCATAGTGTTACCCATGCGCAGCATAACAGAACCATCTGCCTGTTTTGCCAACTTTCCCGTTTCGAGTGTAATGGTTCTTCCATCTTCCAACTCGATTGTTTTAACAATTGGATTAATCATAAATTTTTTTTTCTGTTTATTTCAATCAAATATTCTTGCAAAGATAAGTATTTCTGGTGCTATAGCTGTGATTTTCAAGAAAAAAATATATAGGAAACGTTTTTTTTTATAAAATAGACGAAGAAGATTCCAAAAAACTTTGTACAAAAAGGAAAAAACGTATATTTGTAATTCGAAATATAGAAATATAATATGAAGAAAGTTATTTATTTTGCACTTGCTGTTATGGCTTTCAGCTCTTGCCAAACAGGACCAAAATTTAATGTTAGCGGAAATATTTCCGGTGCTAAGGGAAAGAAACTTTATCTTGAAGCTTCTGCACTGAGTGGAATTGTTACATTGGATTCAACAAAGTTAGGTGCTGACGGTTCCTTTAGTTTTAAGCAACCGCGTCCAGAATCTCCTGAGTTTTATCGCTTGAGAATGGATGACAATCGGATAATCAATATTTCAATTGATTCAATAGAAAAAATACGTGTTAATGCGCCATATGAGGGGTTTTCGACAAATTATCAAGTCGAGGGTTCGCGAAATTGTTCTAAAATTAAGGAGTTGACATTATTGCAAATCCGCTTGCAGGATAAGATAGATACTTTACGAAGTATGGTTAATGCTAATCATATGAAAAGCAATGTCTTTGAAGACAGTCTTTCTGTTCTTCTTAGGCAGTTTAAAAATGATGTAAGAATTAATTATATTTATGCTGCCCCAAATACAACCGCAGCGTATTATGCACTCTTTCAGAAACTCGACAACTATTTGATTTTTGATCCGCTCAATAGTAAAGATGATGTAAAATGTTTTGCTGCGGTTGCTACAAGTTTGACAAATGCATATCCCAATGCCGACCGTTCAAAGAATCTTTATAATATAGCTATTAAAGGGATGAAAAATACGCGTGAAGTAAGAAGGGATACAATTAAGATTCCTGAGAGCAAAATTTCAGAGACCGGGGTCATTGATATTGCTTTGCGTGATGTTAAAGAGAAATTACATCATCTCACTGATTTTAAGGGGCAGGTAGTGTTGATAGACTTTACTGTTTATCAATCAGCCTATGGGGCAGCTCATAATTTAATGTTGCGTGATTTATATAGTAGGTATGCAAGCAAGGGCTTACAAATTTATCAAGTATCTCTTGATGCAGATGAGCATTTTTGGAAAACTTCGGCATATAATTTACCTTGGATTTGCGTACGTGATGGGAATGGTATTCATTCTACTACAGTTTCTTTATACAATGTGAATCAAGTACCTTTGGATTTTTTGGTCAATCGTAACAATGAACTTAGATTTCGTATAGATAACCCGAAGACTTTGGAAGGTAAAATCAAGGGCTTGATATAGTCGCCTTTTGTAAATATTATGGGCGGATGTGTTTTAAAGCATTCGTTTTTCTTTGATAAATTAGAAAAATATTATTATCTTTGCAATACATTTAAGGAGAGGGTTCCAACATACTCATGTTGGAATTCTTTTTTATTTTATAATAAAGAAAAAATAGGAGGTTATATTATGGCTTATATGTCACAAAAAGGCTACAATGAATTAACGGATGAGTTGAAACGTTTGGAAACGGTTGACCGTCCAAGAATATCTGCGGCAATTGGTGAGGCACGAGACAAAGGAGATATATCTGAAAATGCAGAATATGATGCAGCTCGTGAGGAGCAGGGTATGCTCGAAATGAAGATTAATCAGTTAAAAGAAACGATTGCCAATGCGAAGATTATTGATGAATCGAAACTTAATACTGAGGTTGTACAGATATTGAATACTGTTGAATTGAAGAATGTAAAGAGTGGTATGGAAATGAAATATACCATTGTCTCTGAAAGTGAAGCAAATTTGAGGCAAGGTAAAATATCAGTTAAAACGCCTATAGCTAGGGGATTGCTTGGAAAGAAAGTAAGTGATATTGTTGAAATTCAGGTTCCACAAGGGAAGATTCAACTTGAAATTTTGAAGATTTCTATTTAATTGGGTAGGGCAGGTCTTGTATTAGACTTGTCTTTTTTATATAATAGATTAAGTATATGGCAACAATATTTAGTAAAATTATAGCAGGTGATATACCTTGCTATAAGATAGCAGAAAACGATAAGTTCTTTGCTTTTCTTGATATCAATCCTTTAGCTAAGGGACATACGTTGGTTGTTCCAAAACAGGAAATTGATTATTTTTTTGATTTGAGCAACGAAGATTTGGCAGCTATGCAAATCTTTGCAAAGAGGGTGGCGACAGCTGTAAAAGGTGCAATACCTTGTAAGAAAGTCGGGCAGGCTGTTCTCGGATTACAAGTTCCTCATGCCCATATTCATTTGATTCCGATTAAAAAAGAATCGGATATGATATTTTCTAATCCCAAGCTTAAATTAACCGATGCTGAGTTTTGTGAAATTGCTAAAGAAATAAGTTCCGTCTTTAAATAAGATATAATATTTTATTAAAAAAGGCATCATTCATTATGGACGATGCCCTTTTTAAATTATATAAATTCATCTCCGGTTTTCATTTGAATGTCATTTACATATTTTCGTACAGAGTGTTCTTCATCTTTCTTGCAGATTAGTAATACTTTATCCGTATCAGCCACCAGATATCCTTCTAATCCATCAATAACAGCAAGTTTTCCCTTGGGTAGAGAGACAATGTTGTTTTTGCAGTTATAGGTTAGTGTTTCACCTTTCAATGCAACATTTCCCTGTTTATCTTTTGGCGAAAGTTCGTATAGAGAAACCCATGTGCCCAAATCGGCCCAACTGAAATCTGCTATAGATACGCAAACATTGTCAGCTTTTTCCATAAGTCCGTAGTCAATGGATACATTGGGACAGGTAGGGAAGATCTCGTTGATAATTTTCTGTTCCTGATCTGTTCCGAAAAGGTTTTGGTAGTTCGAAAATTTGGAGGAAATTTCAGGCAGCAGTTTTTCTCCTGCGCGTATTATCGTGTTGACATTCCATATAAATATTCCTGAATTCCAGTAGAATTCACCGCTTTCAACAAAATCTTTCGCTAATTCTATTTCCGGTTTCTCGGTGAAAGTCTTTACTTTATAGAAATAATCCGAAATTTTTTCGTCAATTTGTATATATCCGTAGCCGGTTTCTGGACTGTTGGGCTTGAGTCCTAATGTCAATAGACAATCAGATTCGGCAACATATTCGAGCCCTCTTTCTATGGATTCGAGAAATTCTTTTTCTTTTAGAATCAAGTGATCGCATGGGGTTACAACAATTGATGCATTAGGATTGATTGCACGAATATGATAGGAGGCCCAAGCGATGCATGGGGCAGTATTTCTTCTTGCCGGTTCTAAGAGTATCTGTTCCGGTTTTAATTCGGGCAGTTGTTGAGTTACGATGTCTTTATATAACTCATTCGTAATGACAAAGATATTCTCTAAATTAATTTTATTTACAAAACGGTCAAAGGTTTGTTGAAACAGTGAGCGCCCGATTCCGAAGAAATCCAAAAATTGTTTGGGGTAAGATTTGCAGCTGACAGGCCAGAACCTACTACCAATACCACCAGCCATGATAACGCAATAGTTGTTTTTATTTGCCATGGTAATTAATCTATTATTTAATACAATGCTAAAGTACAATTTTTATTCAGATAAAAAGTATATCAACGACGTTTTATTGTTTTATTTAAGATTTTCTCTCTATTATTCTTGTTGTTTTAAAAAAAAGCTATATATTTGCATCGCATTTGGAAAAATTAAGAAATGCTCAGATGGCGGAATCGGTAGACGCGCTGGTCTCAAACACCAGTGGATTCATTTCCATCCCGGTTCGACCCCGGGTCTGAGTACTGCAGAAGAGACACAAACTGTTATATATTACAGCTTGTGTCTCTTCCTTTTTGAATGAAATAATAAGTAGATCTTTAAAAAATGAGCCTTTTTTTCAAAAAAAGCATTAGTGATTAATCTTTTGTACCTTTTTTAAGATTTGCTGTGAAGTAAAACAGGAGAACTGCAATGAGTTGTGTGCCCATGGAAAAGGAAATCATCCAAGAAATGGAAATATCGTATAATATTCCCATTAGCCAACTGCCCAAGAACCAGCATATCCCGAAGGAGGTTTCGAAGATACCGAAACCGGTTGAGCGATTTTCTTTGGGCATAATGGTGGTGACGGCGGATTTTAAGATAGATTCTTGTGCTCCCATACCCACGCCCCAGATAGCAACTCCGATGATGATACCGGTCAATGAATGAAATCCGAAAATAAATAGGGCGAAAGGAGTGGAAATGGCTGTGGATAGCATTAGTACTCGAATGCTGTATTTGTCATAAAGCCATCCGAAAAAGAGTGCTGCAAATGCATCAATGAGCATGGCGCCTGCATATAAGAGAGGTAGTGTGTCTTGTGGAATAAGTCCCGATCTCGAGACATGCATTGTGATTAAAGGAAAATCGAGAAAACCTAATGCAAACAAACTTGTTCCTATCACATAAAAGATGAAGGATTTTTTTATTTTGAAAGTCTTGTCTTCTTTTTGAGGTGCTTCAAAATTTTCGGGATGAGGATATTTATGCTTGGCCAGAAATAGGGCAGTTAATGTGAGCAATGCCGGTATTCCTAATATTGCGAAACAGAGCGAATAGGCCGAAAATTGGTTACTCCCTTGTTTGAAAAGTAAGGTGATAAATAAGAAAACCGGTCCCAGAAAGGCTCCTATTTGATCAAGAAATTCTACTATGGCAAAAGATTTTCCTTCTCCAATTTGCGAGGCGGCAAAAGAAACAAGTGTATTTTTGGCTGGTTGTCGTATTGCTTTTCCTATTCGTTCGGCAACGATCAGAATACAGGCGATAATCCATCCGTCTTTTGAAACTAGTGCCAGTGCGGGGATAGCAAGCATATTGATAGAATAACCGATAATGGTCATTGTCCAATATTTCTTTGTGCGATCTGTTATCGGTCCGGTTATTATCCGAAAAGAATAACCGATAAATTCGCCGAAACCTGTGACGAAACCGATGGTGGCAGCTGAGGCGCCAGCAAGACTTAAATAGGCACCATAGATACTTCGTGCACCTTCGTGAGTCATATCCGAGAGCATGCTTACGATACCCATAATCAAAATGAATATTAAAGCCGGTTTCAGCGTTTTTTTATTTTTGATATTAGTTCTCATTTTAAGATCAATACTAAAATAACACAGGTAATGTATTCATCACTATGTATTATAATTATTCTTATCAGGTAAATTTATTGTTTTTTTTCTCAAAGTTAGCAAGAATCTTATTATTGCCTATCAGTCCTTTCTTTTTTTATTATTTATTTCATGTTATAGATGTCTTTTGAATATAAAGTCTTGTTCTTATTTAATCTACACCATTCATCATCTTTTTCAGTTTACCTGTAAGAAAGAATAAAATGATGGCTGCTATGCCGGACATTACGACAAATAGCATGAAGAAATCGAATAAAGTAGTGATATGATATCCCATGAAGATTTTTGTTACTCCGTTTTCGGGGTAGTATCCACTTAATATGCCCGCAAATTTATTGGCCGCCGCATTACTCATAAACCAAACCCCCATTAAAAGTGAGGCCAAATGTGCCGGTGACAATTTGTTTACCAAAGATAATCCGATAGGTGATAGACAGAGCTCGCCCATGGTGTGAACGAGATACAAACTCGTGAGCCATAGCATACTGACTTTAGTGCCGGGAGCAACTCCACGTACACCGAATGCGATAATTAAATATCCTATTGAAAGGAGGAAAAGTCCGATGGATTGCTTGGTTGGCGAGTTCGGTTCTTTGTTCTTTTTTCCTAAAAAAGACCAAAGCATAGCAAATATAGGTGAGAGTAATACCACAAAAATAGCATTGAATGATTGAAAATAGGAAGCTGGCATTTGCCATCCTAAAATTGTTCTGTTAGTTTGCTCATCAGCAAAGAAGGTTAGAGATGCTCCTGCTTGTTCAAATGCCGACCAGAAGAAAATGACGAAGAATGAGACTATGTAGATAACCCAAATACGCTCACGCTCAATTTTTGTAAGTGCCTTATCAGTGATAAGAAAAATAGGTGTAATGATACTGATGGAGAAAATAAGAGAACCTATCCAATCGGCTCCGGAAAAGATTGAAAGACTATTGTTGTTGAGTGAGGAGTAATTGATGGAAAACACCAGAAACAATACAATAGCACCAATAATAGATAGATAAATGCGCAACGGCGAGGCGTGTTGTTGTCGTTTTTCTTCAGCCTTTTTTTCTTGCAGACGTACCGTGTTTTGTTTTGGTGTCAAACCAATTTGTTTTCCATTAGGTGTACAGAGGTATTTGTTTTTAAGTAGTTGGAATACTATTATTCCAAGTAGCATTCCGATGCCTGCCGATAGAAATCCCCATTTGAAATCAGCGGGGTTTCCAGTGTTTCCTACAAAGCCACACCAGAGTGGAGCGATGGTGGCACCGACATTAATGCCCATATAAAAGATAGTGAAAGCAGAATCTTTTCGATGATCAGTGGGCTCATATAAGTCACCTACCATAGTTGAAATGTTAGGCTTAAAAAATCCATTTCCTAAGATTAAGATGCCTAAGCCGCAGAACATGAGGTAACTGGCTAATTGTGCCTGTTGATAATAAACAGCACTGAAGAACATCAGGAACTGGCCGATTGCCATCATGATACCGCCACAAAAAATAGAACGTCTGTTGCCCCAATAACGATCGGATATGTATCCGCCGATGAGTGGTGTGAGATAAACGAGTCCGGTATAACTCCCGTATATTTGAGATGACAGATCTTTATTAAACAATAAGGCTTGTGTTAAATAAAGTACGAATAGGGCACGCATGCCATAGTAGCTGAAACGTTCCCACATTTCTGTTACAAACAATAAATATAGTCCTTTCGGATGTTTCATAATGATATTAAATATTGATTATTTTGCGCAAAGTTAATTATATAAATTGAAATCATAGATCATAATGCTTTTATTTCTGGATATTTTACCGATAAAAAGAGTTTCATTTATTCATATAATAGGGAAAAATAGAAAATCATAATTTAAAAAAGGCGGATATGCTTCCGTGTTTTCACTTTTTTGCTATTTTTGTAGAATATAAAAAATAAAGGAGAAATGAATGAATTTATAATGCATTTTTCTCACTTGCTTTCAACACCCTTTACTGAGCCGATATTAGTTTTCGGGTTGTTACTTTTTATTATTTTATTTGTCACGCTGGTTTTTAAGCGAATAAATCTTCCCGAGATTATAGGTCTTATTATCGCCGGTGTTATTATAGGTCCTTACGGCTTTAATATATTGGCGTCCGGACCGGCTGTTGATTTATTGTCGACTATAGGTCTGTTGTATATTATGTTTATTGTCGGTTTGGAGTTGGACATGAAAGAATTTAAAGCAAACAAAAATAAAAGTTTCCTCTTTGGCTTTTTTACATTAGCAATTCCAATGGCTATGGGCTTTTACGTGAGCTATTATTTACTTCATTATCAGGTGATACCCAGTTTATTAATTGCTTGTTTGCTTTCTACGCATACTTTGCTTACTTATGTTGTGGTAAGCCGAATGGGTATTACGGATAATCGAGTTATACCAGTCACTGTTGGTGGAACAATTATAACGGATTCTGTTGTGCTGGTTCTTCTAGCTGTATTGTTGAAATCGCATAACGGCGGACTTGATTTGAAATTTATTTTGGATTTAGTGATATCCCTTGCCATTTTTACTCTGATCGTTTTTTATCTTATACCACGAGTGGCAAAGTGGTTCTTTGGGAAAATAGAAAACGAAAGGCATCTGAATTATATTTTTGTTCTCTTTGTCGTTTTACTTTGCAGTATATTGGCCGAGTTGGGAGGACTAGAGCCAATTATCGGCGCTTTTGCAGCAGGCTTGGCCATGAATCGTCTTATTCCTAAAGCCTCGGCTTTGATGAATCGTATTGAGTTTATTGGCAACTCATTATTTATTCCTGTTTTCTTGATTTCGGTGGGTATGCTGGTTGATGTTCGGGTTCTCTTTAGCGGGATAACGACTTTATATATCGGGCTTGCTTTATGTGTAACGGCAATTGCCAGTAAATGGCTGGCAGCTTTTTTTATACAGAAGATATTTAAATATTCTATTGATGAAAGAAATCTGATATTTGGTTTGAGTACTCCACGTGCGGCAGCTACTTTGGCTATTGTGCATGTTGGTTTCAAGGCCGGTATTTTTGGTGAGTATATATTGAATGTTACTATTATACTTATTTTAGTGACCTGCATTGTTGCTTCTTTTTATACTCAGCATGCTGCCAAAAATATTGTGCTCAAGCAGGATAATGATGAAAACTTTATTAAGGCAGAGGATGAGGCTGAGCTGGAAAAGATTTTAGTACCCATTGCAGACCCTTCGCATATCGGTCAACATGTGAGATTGGCTGCACTGATGAGAAATAAAAGATCCGATAACCCGATTGTGGTTCTTCGTGTTGTGCCGAATAACCACGATGCGGAAAAAAACATTATGTTGCATCGTAAGAAATTAAAAGAATTAATTAAACAGGCCAATGCTGTGGACATAAAGGTGGATACGATCTCAACAATCGATCGTAGTGTGGTGAGTGGCATTGTGCGTACTTCTCGCGAGACGATGTCGAATATTGTTATTATTGGATGGCCGGGCAAGGCTAGCTATTTTGATAAAATGTTTGGAGATAAGATGAATGGACTTATCTCTTATCTGGATAAGAATTTGTTTATTTGTTATTTTGAAAAGCCTTTGATTTCTTATCGCCGTATGATTATAACTGCTCCGTTGTTTGCTGAAAGAGAGAAAGGCTTTTGTTTATGGGTCAATAAAATGAGTCTTATAGCAAAAGAATTGAGTCTTTCATCGGCTTTTGTTGGTAATGCTGATACTTATGTGGCTATTCAAAGACTTTTGGATGGAAAGTCCGATTTAGAATTTAAAGATTGTGCAGGAAAAGAGAATGTTTCGGCTCTTACTTCTATGTTGGTCAGGAGTGATGATATTCTTGTCGTTGCGTTGGCTCATAAAGGATACATGTCTTATACGAGAGATATGGAGCGGGTTCCTTCGATGTTTCAAAATACATTTCCACGTCATAGCAAAATCTTAATTTTCCCGCAGCAACGTAGGACGCAGTTGGTTGAAGGGCTAAAAGATCAGATTTTTTAAGTTCGTTTCAGTCTGATTTCTTATTTTATCCGGAGCACCCGAATGCCTAAATAGGATTTGTTGCTGATCTGTTTAGATAACGGTCGTGGGTCGATAATAACTTTTTTTGCTATGGATGAAGCATGCATAAGATGAAGTATGCCATTTTTATAGGTAGCTATGCCGAGATGAGAAATGTCAAGTCCGGGTATGCTTGTCACTAAACATATGACATCTCCTTCATGTATCCATGGTGCCCCTTCACGTTTTAAATCTTTTTTCGCAAGATAACGGACTTCTATTCCGGAATAGGTTTCTTCGATTTGGTGCATTTCGGCAACGGCGAATTTATTGTTGCGCAGTTGCTTGTAATTGTCAGGGTGGGTACTCATGTAATTTAGACGTGTATAAAGAATTGCCGTACCGTGGGTTTGTGTTTCGTCGATGAGGTTGCTATGTGTAATATTATCCAATATCCACATGGTCATATAATGCTTTCGCGAGGAATAGCTTCTGATTCTACCGTTGAAGTAGCGCAGATTCTGTAAGGTAAAACGGAAGTCGCTAAATTCTTTTCCTCTTGCGATGTAAAGAGCAAGGCTGTTTTCTATAAAAGTTGTACAGTCTATTTCATGTAGATTAGTGACCAGTTGCTCGTAGTTATTGATCTCAAGTGTATGGGCTACGTATGGCAGACCGAGAAAGTATCGCCCAACGTCGGCTGGATTTCCGGGGTTGCTCTTGAGTATTTTGCAGGCAAAAAGGCTGTCGGTTGTTGTATAATCAAGTTGAGTTGAAGCATATGAGAAAGCTGTATATGAGATGGCTAAAGCGACTAATAGTATTTCTTTAATTAATATATGTGTATAACATTTCTTTTTTTTCATCGCCAATTTTTAGAGGGGGAAGATAATCTTGTTGTATTAAAAGCAAAAATAGAAATAATATTTGTATTCCCCCAATAAATTATCAGAGTAAATATATGGAAGTAAACGAAAAAAATTATCTTTGCCAATGCAAAGAAATTTATATTTAGAAGAATGAATATTTTTTATTATATAAAGCGTCCTCTTGTTTTGATTTTCAGATTTCGGCATAGTTTAGGTAATGGTGTTCATTCGCCTTCGGCGTTTGACTTTATTACAAATGTAGTTTATGCAAAGTCTCCTTCTTATGATTATAAAGAGTTGGAACGAGAATGCAAAAATCAGTTTCAGTATAAAAGTAAAGATTGGAATCATGAACCGCAAAGGGTAAATCGCTTATTGTTTCGATTGGTAAATAGAGTACAACCTTCTGTAGTTATAGATGCTGGTATAAAGTCGGCATCCTCACTTTATCTTCAGGCTGCAAAGTCGGATATTGATTATTCTTATGTATCTGAGTTCTCGCAACTTTTTTTGAAGAGTAGTTCATCCGTAGACTTCCTTTATTTGCATAACAGTAAAGAACCTGCATTTATTGAAGCTGTTTTTCAGACCTGTGTTCCGCTAACGACATCCCGAAGTTTATTTGTTGTAGAAGGAATTCATTCTTTTCGTTCAATGAGATTATTATGGAAAAAGTTGCAAAGTGACGATCGTACAGGTGTTTCGTTTGATCTTTATGATGTGGGAATACTTTTCTTTGATCATTCGAAGATTAAACAACATTATATAGTAAATTTCTGATTTTATATAGATTACTAATAAATGACGGATTATGATAGAAAAGAGGAAGAAAGTGTATACTAAAACCGGCGATCATGGATTTACTTCTATAATAGGAGAAAAGGGAGTCTCTAAGGCCGATGTTCGTTTGGAGGCCTACGGAACTGTTGATGAGCTTGATGCACATTTAGGTCTGCTTGTTACATATCTGGATGACACAGCCGATCATGATTTTGTAGTATCCATTCAACGAAAATTGTTTGTTCTCTGTGCAGAGTTGGCTACGACAAAGAGTAAAAAAAATGATTTGAAGGAAAAAATATCCGGTGATGATGTGAATTTATTAGAACATGAGATTGATAGGTTAGATGATTTTTTGCCCCGACTGTTAGCTTTTCTTGTACCTGGCGGAAGTCGTGGGGCGGCTGTTGCTCATATTTGTCGTACCGTTTGTCGGCGTGCCGAAAGACGGATTATTAGGTTATCGGAGAATGAGGAAGTATCTTCTACTTTATTATCATATGTCAACAGATTATCCGATTATCTTTTCGTCTTATCCAGGAAAATTAATTTTTTTAAGCATTTTGAAGAAAATTCATAGAAAAACAGTTGCAGGATCAGAAAATTGTTCTATTTTTGCGAAAAAATTGGAAGAAGAGTAATATTTTAATACTTTAAATTATGTATTGGACATTGGAATTAGCTTCTTACTTGGAAGATGCGCCTTGGCCTGCAACTAAGGACGAATTAATAGATTATGCTGTTCGTTCAGGTGCTCCGCTTGAGGTAATTGAGAATTTGCAAGAGATAGAAGACGAAGGTGAAGTGTATGAAACGATAGAGGATATTTGGCCTGATTATCCTAGTAAAGAAGATTTCTTTTTTAACGAAGACGAATATTAGAGATGCACATTTTAAGAAGATGAAGTTTGTCCGGTGATTCTGAAAAAATGAATTGCCGGACAAACTTTTTATCAACATAGGTTAATATTCTTATTTTTAAATAATACTATGTTCGGATAATAAAATTAATACTATTTTTGCAATCAATATTGTTCAATTGAGATTCATGTAGCCTGATATTTTTTAATGTATAAATTAACACCCCAAGAAAATGAACGCTCAAAAAATTATGCGTAGCAGATATGGCGGAGTAGTGCTTTTTGGTATTCTTTTTCTTATATTAGCGTTTATAACCCGTACCGTCCTATTGTTTATAGATCTTAGTAGTGAAGAGCTTACGCTGTTTAGATTGGTAGAGATTTATGCTATCGGTTTGTTTTATGATTTGATAGCCTTATCTTACTTTATTATCCCGTTCACATTATACTTGCTTGTTATTCCAAATAAAGTGTACCGTTCGGTGTATCACAGATGGATAGCATATCCTTTCTTTATTTTAAGTATCGGTATTTTGATTTTTTCTTGTACCGGCGAATATTTTTTTTGGAAAGAGTTTAGCGTACGCTATAATTTCATAGCTGTTGATTATCTTGTGTATACCCATGAAGTGATCGGCAATATCGAGGAGTCATATCCGATACCTATGATTATAATGGGTATGTTGCTGATGTCGGCTGCTATTTTTGCCATTATATACAAGCCATTCAATAGAACGCAGATAGAGAATACCAAGTTTAAAAAAAGGTTGGTTGTGACTCTTGGCTTATGGTGTATTCCCGCTTTGGCCTTTTTTACCGTTAATTCAAGAACCGTTCAGATCAAGGCCAACACTTATTGTAACGAGTTGGCACATAACGGCATATATCAAATATTTGCTGCTTTTAGAAATAATGAGTTGAATTATAAAACATTTTATCGTTCGATAGATGATCGGAAAGCCTTTTCTCATCTGCGTCAGCTTCTTATTACACCGAATAGTCATTTCACAAGTAATAATGTGTTTGATATTACAAGAAAAGTTGAATATCCGGGACGGCCCAAACGTTATAATGTGATTTTGATTACGGTAGAGAGCCTAAGTGCTGATTTCTTTACCCGCTTTGGTAATACGGACCATATTACCCCTCATATGGATAAACTATTGCCCCGATCGTTATTATTCACTAATTTTTTTGCGACCGGCACTCGTACTGTGCGCGGGATGGAGGCACTTACTTTATCTTTGCCGCCAACGCCGGGGTCTTCTATTGTTAAGCGACCGCATAATGAGGATATGTCTACATTGGGTAATATTTTGCGCAAGAAGGGTTATGAGTGTAATTTTATTTATGCCGGATATGGCTACTTCGATAATATGAATTACTTTTTCAGTCATAATGGCTATAATATTATAGATGAGAATAATTTTAGTAAAAGCGAGATTACCTTTAAAACCATATGGGGCGTTTGCGATGAGGATTTGTTTGCCAAAACAATTAAGGTGGCAGATCAGTCTTATGCAAAAGGCAAGTTGTTTCATGACTTTATTATGACTACTTCCAATCATCGTCCTTACGAGTATCCGAGCGGTCGTATAGATATCCCTTCCCATTCCGGCCGTAAAGGGGCTGTAAAGTATACAGATTATGCGATAGTTAAATTTTTGCATGATGCAGTTACTCATCCATGGTTTAAAAATACGATATTCCTTATCGTGGCTGATCATTGTGCTTCGAGTGCCGGAAAAACTTCATTACCGGTAGCCAAGTATCATATTCCTTTGATTATCTATGCTCCGGATATTGTGAGGCCGGGCGAAAATAATTCATTGTGTTCTCAGGTCGATGTTTCACCTACAATTATGGGATTATTGAATATGAGTTACACGTCTAAATTTTATGGTAAGGATGTATTGCTTGAAGATCCCGATCGGGTATTTTTGAGTACGTATCAGAAAATCGGTTTTCTTCATGATAATAAATTGATCGTGCAGGAGCCTACGATGAATACGGAATCATTTAAGGTTACCGGATTGAATCAGGAAGCGTCTACTGTAGATAAAAACAATTTGTTTGATTGTATTACTTACTATCAGACAGCAAGTTATTTATTTCATCACGGTGCATTGTTATTTAAGAAATAGGCTGTAAGAAAGATCTTTATTTCATATAAAATTTTACGGCTTCTACGTGCCGATTACAACAAGAGTTATTCTAATAACAAGTAAAGATATCCGGATAATATTTCTTCTTATCCGGATAACTCTTGTTGTAATCTTGATTTAGTAAGTTGTAGGTTGCGAGAGAAAGTCCGGAGGATAGCCATATCTTCGTGTTTTTTCAGTGTATCGCATGAAACAAACCTTCAACTAATTTGATAAAGAACCCTTTTGATTTAGGTATTTTAATTATTAAAAGAATATACGATGAATTTACTAAGGTGTTCGATTTTTCTTTTTATTTTTGCAACAACAAGCAAAATGCCTACGTCTTGATTACAGAAGCATGTTTCTAAATAAACGAGATGTAATCATGAAATAAAAAAAAGAAAATGAAGAAATCAGTTATTGCATTTGCCGTATTTTGTATTTGTGTACTACAAATGAATGCACAAAATACAGTTAGCCAACTCTATGATGATTTTTCCAGTTACAAAGAAAGTGAGTCTGTTCACGTCAATCCTTTCTTTATGACTTTTATAAGACCATTTATCGGTAATAGTAAAGATGAAAAAGTAGCCAAGAAGATAGATTCTGTTCGTGTGCTTGATTTGGAAAATTGTTCTGAAAAGATAAAAAAAGAGTTTTGTGAGCGGGTTAATAAAATAAAAGATAAAGATTATGAACTCTTGACCCGGATAAAAGATGAAGGGGACGATGTTATGATTATGGTTAAGGCAAAGAAGGGTACCATTCATGAACTATTGTTACTTATTAGTGGTGATGAACCTACCTTCATACAGTTAAAAGGAAACATAAAACAAGAAGACATCAACGGACTTTTCAATGAATACGGCAAAAAAAATGACCGCAGGCGAATTTAAAGAGCTGTATCTACCTTATCACGTTAGGCTTTATCAAGTAGCTTTCCGAATTATGGGAAATGAAGCGGATGCTGAAGATATAATTCAGGAAGCTTACTTAAAACTATGGAATAAGCGTGATGGGTTGTACGCCGTTGATAATCCGGAAGCTTTCTGTATCAGTATAATTAAGAATCTTTGTTTTGACCAACTCCGTTCGGGCAAAGTTTCTATTTTGCGGAAAGGCGATGAGCTGGCAGAATGTAATGTTGAAATTACGGATGATTCTTTGGAAACGAAAGATGAAGTTGAACTTGTGAAACAACTAATCAGAAAGTTGCCCGAAAAACAAAGAAAGGTGATAATATTGAGAGACATTAAAGATTGTTCGTTCGATGAAATAGAGAAATTCACAGGAATGAATGCCATTAATATCCGTGTCCTTCTCTCCAAGGCGAGGAAAAAAATTAGAGAACAGTTTAAGTTGATTAATCATGAATAGAATAGATGAAACGAAAAAGTTTTTAAAGAGCTTTTATGAAGGTACAACTACCGAAGAGCAAGAGGATAAGCTGTTGCATTTTTTTCAATCGGATGCCATTCCGCCCGAATTGCGGATGGATAAGGATTTGTTTCTACAAATGAGACAAAGAAACAAAATTGAAGTACCGTCCGGATTAGAGAACAAGATTTCTGATTTGATTGATGCTGAGAATAAAAAGGAAAAGATGCGACTGGCAAAAAAAAGAAAAACGTTTTATCTTTGCTTCGGAAGCATTGCTGCCGGCCTACTGATTATAATTTCTTCAATAGGATTCTTTTACAAACAACAAAATGAAATGTCACAACACACTTTGAAGAATTCTATTGTGGCGCAGGCTGAGGCCAGGAAGGCTCTATTGCTCGTCTCTTCAAATTTGAATTTCGGAATGAATCAATTGACTAAAGCTCAAAAGAAGCTCGACAAAACAAATCGAATTATCAATAAACATATCTATTAATATATTACTCAAAAAAATGAAAACAAAAATATATATTTTATACATTCTTTTGCTATATTGTGGAATCGGTCGATTACACGCACAGAGCAAGCTCTACGATCAGTTCTCTAACATGAATAATGTAACTACAGTTTATCTTTCTAAATCTTTGCTCAATTTCGCGCCGAACGTTGAAGGACTTAATATCCAAAAGGTGGCTCGGGAGTTGGACTATATCGTTATCATTTCTTCGGAAGACAAGGCTGCCATTCGTAAACTAAAAAGTGTCACCTCATCTATTTCTAAGAGTAATGACTATGAAGAACTGATGAAAGTAAAAGATGGCGACGACAGGGTCGTTTTTTTGATAAAGACAAGAAATAATAAAGTGAAAGAACTTATCATGCTGAGCGATGAAATTGATGAATATACAATAATACAGATGGTTGGAGATATTAATCTTGAAGATGTGAAAAATCTGACAAACCATAAATAGCAGTTGATTTTTTTAATAATATTATAATGTTGAATGGAATGAGTGTTGTTGCTTTTTTACTTTGTCTTCTTCTTGGAATAGCCCTTGGATACCTTATCGGTAAGTCCAAGTATCAGAAGCTTTTGGTACTTAAAGAAAGCGAGCAGGCAGAAAGAGAGAACGAAAAGAATCGGATGGTTGGAGAATTGGAATCTATAAAGAAAGTTAGTGAAGTAGAAAAGAAATCGCTGTGCACCGAGGTGGATCGTCTTAAAACAAGTTTGCAGGAATTAAATAAAGAGAAGAACGAAAATATTAACAAATTGGAACTGCAATATCAAAAGCAGTTGGAGGATTTACGAACTCGGCAGAATGACAACTTCGACAAGTATAAAAGTGAGGTGCAAAGCCAGGCTTCCGAACGCATGTCTGCGTTGAAAGCTGAATTTCAGACGCTTGCACAGCAGGTGCTTGATGCGAAATCAACCAAGCTTACTTCTGTCAATGATGAACATCTGGATTTAATACTCAAACCGCTAAAAGATCGTCTGGAAAGTCTGGATCGGGCCGTGAAAGAAACAAATGAGAAGGGTGCGGCCAATAGATCCTCTTTTGAAGAATCCATAAAAAACTTAATCGGTCAGACGCAGCACATAGGTCAGGAAGCTGAAAAATTGACGAAAGCTTTGCGTGGGAGTACTAAGACGCAGGGTGATTGGGGAGAGATGGTACTCGAGAGCATTCTTGAAAAATCAGGTTTAAGAAGAGGAGAGGAATATTTTATTCAAGAGGATTGCTTGACGGAAGAAGGAAGACACGTCCGTCCGGATGTGATTGTGCGTTTCCCTGATAAGCGTAGCATAATCATTGATTCTAAAGTGTCTATCACGGCTTATACCAATTATATTAATGAAGAAGATGATGAAAAAAGACAGAAGTATCTTTTGGAACATCTGACTTCGGTGCGCAAACATCTCGAAGAGTTGTCTGCCAAAGATTATCCAACGGTAGTAAAAAGTTCAGATGATTATGTACTGATGTTTATGCCTAACGAGGCTTCTTATATTGCTGCAGTGCAAACGGATCCCGAGTTAAATAGTATTGCTTATCAGAAACATGTTATTGTGGTGTGTCCTACAATTTTGATTATGACATTACAGATTGTTTATAATATTTGGCAATCGGATAGGCAAAATCGAAACGTTGAAGAGATTATAGACAAAGGGAATGCCCTTTATAATAAATTCGTGGCTTTCGGTGATAATTTTCTCAAGGTTGGTATATGTTTGGGTAAAACTAAAGAGGTTTACGATCAGTCTTATAGTCAGCTTGCTACCGGACGCGGCAATATTGTGAAACGGTTGGAAGATATGCGAGAACTGGGACTTTCGCCCAAAAAGGGAATCCCTGATCATTTGTTATCGGATTCGGAGAAAGAATAAAAAAGAATTGAGCAAAAGAACTCAATTCTTAGCGGAAAGACAGGGATTCAAACCCTGGGAACGGACAAGCCGTTCACCGGATTTCGAGTCCGGCCCATTCGATCGCTCTGGCATCTTTCCTTATTTGTGCCACAAAGGTAATAAGTTTTTTGATTCATTTGACAAACAAATAGCCATTTTTTCTTTGAAATTGAATTTAATGGAGAATCGTTGTGCCTTGTTGTTTGATTATTTATCTTTGCAAAGAAATATAATAAAAACTACTGACTTATGAAAAAAATCTATTTTATTTTATCCTTTATCTTGTGTATCGGGATAATTGTACCGGCTCAAGCTCAATTAAAATTTGGTGTTAGGGGTGGGACTTATTTAGCTAAGGCTAAATTTACTGCAAAAGATTTGAAAACGAGTAACTATACCGGCTACTTTTTCGGACCCATGTTGGAGTTTACAGTTCCCATTATTGGAATTGGAGTAGATGGTTCATTCTTGTATTCGCAACGGGGTGTTACGGTAGAAGGATATGATGTGGAGCAGAAAGGTTTCGATGTTCCTGTAAATTTAAAGTATACAATCGGTTTGGGTAGCATGGCGGGAATTTATCTGGCTGCCGGTCCTGATTTCTTTTTTGCTTTTGATGATGATTCCAAAACTACGGATTCGAAGAAATCCCAAGTATCTTTAAATTTGGGTGCAGGTTTGAAATTATTGAAACATTGGCAAATTGGTGCAAATTACAATCTCCCGATGAGTAATACAGCCAAATATATTAATGAAAGCGGAAAGCAACAGTCTTATAAGACTGAGGGTTGGCAGTTGTCTCTTGCTTATACATTTTAATTCATTCAAATCTATTTGATAAACTTTTAAGAGAGATTCTCGTTTGAGAGAGTCTCTTTTTTTATATCTTTGTCTTCATTATGAAAAGATACGTGGATGTTATATTGCCTTTACCGCTGGCCCAGCGTTTTACTTATGTACTTTCTGATGAAATTTCTGAACAAGTACAAATCGGATGTCGGGTAGTAGTACCTTTTGGTCAGAAGAAATTTTATACGGCTATCGTTTGTCGTATTCATCAGCATGCACCTGAAGGTTATGAGGTAAAAGAAGTTCAGTCTTTACTTGATGATTCTCCGATCTTGGTTTCTCAGCAATTTAGAATTTGGCAATGGATCGCTGATTATTATTTATGCACTGAGGGTGATGTTTACAAATCGGCTCTCCCGGCTGGGTTGAAATTGGAAAGTGAAACTTTTGTTGAATGCAAGGCCGGAGTTGAGGTTGAAGTTCAATTGTCAAAATCAGAGCAACGCGTATTATCTTTATTAACAGATTCTCCGGTTCAGAGTGTGAAGAATTTGGAAAAGGATAGTGGTATTAAAAATATCTTTCCTGTTATCAAATCATTGCTTGACAAGGGAGCGATAATTTTAAAAGAAAATCTTCGTACAACTTATAAGCCCAAGGTTGAGATACATGTTCGTCTTACTTCCGAAATGCGTGATAAGGCTCGTTTACATCAAGTTCTTGGTGAAATCGAGCGTGCGCCGAAGCAGTTTACTTTATTAATGAAGTATATAGATTTGTCTGGTTTGCTAAATGGAGGAGCTTTGAATGAAGTGTCCAAAAAAGAATTATTGGTAAAATCAGGTATATCTTTGTCTGTCTTTAGTGCCTTGGAGGTAAAGCATGTTTTTGAAACGTATGATTATGTCATAGGTCGGTTAGGAACTAGTCATTTGTCTGCCGTAGTCGACTCTAAGGAACTTAATGAATATCAACAATGTGCATATGATGAGATTCTTCAGCGTTTTAAAGAAAAAAATGTTTGTTTGCTTTATGGAGTTACTTCCAGTGGTAAAACCGAAATCTATATTCATCTTATTGAAGAAATGATCCGACAAGGTAAGCAAGTGCTTTATCTCTTGCCTGAAATTGCTTTGACAACGCAGATTACGACTCGCTTGCAACAGGTATTCGGTACTCATCTAGGCGTATATCATTCTAAATTCTCTGATTCCGAACGAGTTGAAATATGGCAAAAACAATTGAGTACTCATCCTTATGATGTGATTTTGGGTGTGCGTTCTTCTGTCTTTTTACCTTTTCGCAATTTGGGCTTGGTTATTGTAGATGAAGAACATGAAAATTCCTATAAGCAGCAGGAACCGGCTCCTCGTTATCACGCTCGTAATGTGGCTATTGTTCTGGCTTCGATGTATGGAGCCAAAACTTTGTTGGGCACGGCTACGCCTTCTGTCGAGTCATGGTATAATGCAACTACCGGAAAGTATGGCTTGGTATGTTTGAAAGAACGTTTTAAAAATATTCAATTGCCCGAAATAATTCCTGTGGATATCAAAGAATTAAAGCGAAAAAAGCGCATGAATGGGTTGTTCTCTCCCCTTTTGATGTCTTGTATGCATGAGGCATTGGAAAACAAAGAACAAGTAATCCTTTTTCAAAACAGAAGGGGCTTTTCGCAAATGGTGGAGTGTAAAACTTGTGGGTGGGTTCCTAAATGTCAAAATTGCGATGTAAGTCTGACCTATCATAAGAGTACTCATCAATTAACGTGTCATTATTGTGGTTGTACGTATGATGTACCAAAAGTTTGTCCGGCTTGCGGTGAAACTGATTTGATGAATCGCGGGTTTGGCACCGAGCGCGTGGAAGATGAGATTAAGTGTTGTTTTCCTGAAGCAAAGGTCTCAAGAATGGATTTAGATACAACAAGAACCCGTTCGGCTTTTGAAAAGATTATTGCTGATTTCGAACAAAGTAAAACGGATATTCTTATCGGTACGCAAATGGTTTCGAAGGGATTGGATTTTGATCACGTAAGTGTGGTCGGTATATTGAATGCTGATTCAATGTTTAATTATCCTGATTTCCGGGCATATGAGCGGGCTTTCCAATTAATGGAGCAGGTGGCAGGAAGAGCTGGTCGTAAGAATAAACGGGGGCGTGTTATTTTGCAAACTCATGATATTGAAAATCCAATAATCAGCCAAGTAATCAATAATGACTTTGACGGGATGGTGAATGAGTTGTTGGCAGAAAGAAAGTTGTTTCATTACCCTCCTTATTATCGATTGATTTATGTATACCTTAAATATCGTAATGAGGCCTTGCTTGACAAAGCGGCTCTGATGATGGCTGATAAATTGCGTGCGGTTTTCGGAGATCGGGTACTTGGTCCGGATAAACCGCCTGTTGGACGGGTACGCATGCTTTATATAAAAAAAATAGTGATAAAAATTGAACAGGATGCATCTATGAGTCTAGCTCGTGAACGACTTTTGTCCATTCAAAAGGAAATGTTGAATAATGATTGTCCCCGTTCGATTTCTATCTTTTATGATGTGGATCCGATGTAGTTTTGAACTTATTTTTTTAGTTCCGGATAACTAATTCTTGTATGGTAGGCTATTCTTAGCTTCTCTTTAAACACTGTTTTGATTGTTGAGATGTCTTTAAATGTAATCGGGCATTCTTTGAAATACCCTTCTTCTACTTGTGAATCGATAATTTTTTCTACTAGATTGCTAATGCTCTCTTCTGTATATTCGGTTAAGCTGCGCGAAGCAGCTTCTACAGAATCGGCCATCATGAGTATGGCTGTCTCTTTTGAAAAAGGATTCGGGCCGGGATAAGAGAACGTCTTTTCATCAGGTTCTAAATCGGGATGTTCATTCATCCAAGAGATATAGAAGAATTTTGTTTTGCTTTTTCCATGGTGGGTGCTGATAAAATCTTTGATAATCTTAGGTAATTGATATTTATCAGCCATTTTCAAACCATCGGTAACGTGATTGATTACTATTTGTGCACTTTCTTCATATGATAATTGTTTGTGCGGATTGAAATTCCCTGATTGGTTTTCTGTAAAGAACGCGGGTTCTGCCATCTTTCCGATATCATGATATAAAGCGCCTGTTCGTACTAACTGACTGTTGGCGTCGATGCTTATTGCCGCTTCCGAGGCAAGATTAGCGACCTGCAGTGAATGCTGAAAAGTGCCTGGCGCTGTTTCTGACAGATTCCTGAGGAGTGGCGTATTTATATTCGAGAGTTCTACCAGAGTAACGTTTGAGGTGAAACCAAATGTCTTTTCGATAAGAAATAATAGAGGATAAGTGAATAAAAGGAATAATCCATTGATAATGAAATAAATTAACATAGTTGTGTCTATTTTTGATATACTGCCTTCGGTAAATAAAATATAGGCTATATATATCATGAAGTAGGTGATCACAATGTAAATTGCGGATCGAAATACTTGGGAGCGCTGTGAAAGTTCCTTTAAACTGTAAATAGCTATTAATCCTGCTGTCGATTGTAGTAAAATGAATTCATAAGGAAAATGTAGTGTTATCGAGCAGATGAAAATCATCAAAATATAGGCAAAAAAAGATGTTTGAGAATCGAGAAATATGCTAATGATGATTGCGACCATGGCGTAGGGTATAATATAAACAGTCAGTACATGATGACTTATCAACAGTGCAGTGAGTATAATTGGTATAACGATTAGGGTGAAGAGTAGCAGAATGATCCTTTTTCTTGCGTAATATTTCTGCTTAAACATATCAATATATAAAAGAAAAAAGAAGATGAGTGCACTGACAAAGATAATTTGTCCACCCAAGATTAATTTCCTTTGTACGGCAGATCCGATACGCTTGGCTGATTCTTTCTTGAATGATTCTAGAATGTTATAACTTTTTGGAGTGATAATTTCTCCTCGCTCTATTATCTTTTGACCACTTTGTACCACACCAATGGCCCACGAATAATTTCTAAACATGTCGTTGTGTGCAATTTCCATCCGTTTGATATCGGAGGTGAGATTGGGGGTAATATATTTGTTTAAGGCACATTTTTGTAGTATTTCTGTTTTAAAGTGCAAAGTGTCGGCGGAGAGAAGAAATTCGTAGGCCTTTTTTTCTGTAAATAATTGGTCTGTTGATTTTTCTTGGGCCATTTTAGTCTTAATCACCATAATGGATTTGGTGTCATTTTTTAATAATTTATTCACATCTTCGGACGGAATAATGCCACATTGATATATTTTATGTAGGTTTTGTTCAATATATATCAGGTATTTTGAAGACGGTAAAATAAGACTCAAATGTGATTTATAGTCTTTTTGAAGAAAAGATATGGCTTCTCTTTCTTTATCTTGATTATAATCGAAGTAAGGTTTTAGTGTAGCGGCTAGGCTATCTTGCTCTTTTTTTATGGCGTCATTACTTTTGAAAATAGGAAAATCGAAAGTTGCGATCAACGGCCCGTATTTCCATGGCTTGCCTATTTCGTATTGATAATTGAATTTTGCTTCACGTGGAAGGAAAAATACAAGAAGGATGACAGTTCCTATAAAGATGCATGTTTTGTATAGTAATTCCCTTCTAAAAAGGGGCTTTTTTCTTGTTCTATTTTTCATGTGGGCTTATTTTTTTGCGAAAAGTACAAAAAAAAATGATGGTATGGAAAAATTTACTTACTTTTGCTCTCAATTATTTGATATTTATTTATGATGTTTGAAGGAAATATAAGAGTTCGTTTTGCGCCAAGTCCGACAGGACCTTTGCATATCGGTGGTGTACGCACTGCTTTGTATAATTATTTATTTGCTCGTAAGTATGGTGGAAAGTTATTACTTCGTATAGAAGATACGGATACTCATCGCTTTGTTCAAGGTGCGGAAGAATATATAGTTGAATCATTTAAATGGCTTGGCATCAATTTTGACGAAGGTGTAAATGTGGGTGGTGATAAGGGGCCTTATCATCAGTCCGAACGTAAGGAAATCTACAAGAAGTATGTACGGCTATTATTGGGAAAAGGGAAGGCATACATTGCTTTTGATACACCCGAAGAATTGAGTGAGAAAAGAAAGAAATTTGCTAATTTCCAATATGATGCTTCAACACGTGAATGCATGCGTAATTCTCTTTCTCTGCCAAAAGAAGAGGCTGAAGCATTGATTGCTGGCGGACAACAGTATGTAGTTCGATTTAAAATAGAACCAAATGTAGAAATCCATGTTCATGATATGATACGTGGTGAGGTAACGGTGAATTCTTCAGTACTTGACGATAAAGTATTATATAAATCGTCAGATCAATTGCCTACTTATCATTTGGCAAATATCGTCGATGATCATTTGATGGAAATATCTCATGTAATTAGAGGCGAGGAGTGGTTGCCGTCAGCTCCGCTTCATGTTTTGCTATATCAGGCCTTTGGCTGGGAAGATAGTATGCCGGTGTTTGCGCATTTGCCCTTGCTTTTAAAGCCAGAGGGAAGCGGAAAGCTAAGTAAGCGGGATGGTGATCGATTGGGTTTCCCTGTCTTTCCTCTAGAATGGCATGATCCTAAAACCGGCGAGTCTTATTCCGGCTATCGCGAAGCAGGTTATCTACCAGAAGCTATTCTTAATTTTCTTGCATTGCAAGGTTGGAATCCTGGTAATGATCAGGAACTATTGTCTATGGATGAGTTGGTGCCTTTATTTGATCTGTCTCATTGTAGTAAATCAGGTGCTAAATATGATTATAAAAAATGTCTTTGGTTCAATCATCAATATATTCAACAAAAGTCTGACGAGGATATTGCGGAATGCTTTATGCCGGTTTTGATGGCTCATGCGATTAATGTCCCGTTAAAGAAAGTTGTAACGGTAATCGGTATGATGAAGGGACGTATTAATCTACTGAATGAATTATGGGAGAATTGCAAGTTCTTTTTTGTTCCTCCGACGGATTATGATAAGAAAACAGTGAAAAAACGGTGGAAAGAAGATTCTTCGGTCCGTATGACGGAATTGATGTCGGTGTTATTAGGTATTGATAATTTTAGTATTGAAGGTCAAGATGCAGCCGTTATGGGCTGGATTGAAAAAATGGGATATCAGACCGGAGACATTATGAATGCTTTTCGTTTAGCTATTGTAGGTGAAGGAAAGGGACCTCATATGTTTGATATTACTAGTGTACTTGGCAAAGAGGAAACTTTGCGACGATTAGAACGGGCAGTTGAGATATTGAAATAATATATTGTAATGATTTTTAATTTTTTTTATAATCTTTGCATAGGTTTATATGACTTATTAGTTCATTTAGATGCTCCTTTTTCTCGGAAACCGAGAAAGATGATGAAAGGCCATTGGATTGTGTATGAGTTGCTACGCCAACAAGTGGAACCTGATGCACAATACGTTTGGTTTCACGCTGCTTCGCTTGGTGAATTTGAGCAAGGACGCCCTATGATAGAACAAATTCGGAGTAAATACCCTGAATATAAAATATTGCTTACTTTTTTTTCTCCTTCTGGTTATGAGGTCCGGAATGATTATCGTGGTGCAGACATAGTTTGCTATTTACCATTTGATAAGCCCCGTAATGTGAAGAAATTTTTGAGTATTGTGAAACCTTGTATGGCTTTTTTTATCAAGTATGAGTTTTGGATGAATTATCTGGAACAATTGCATGAAATGCGCATTCCTGTTTATAGTATTTCTTCAATCTTTGATCGACACCAGATTTTTTTTAAATGGTATGGCATACAATATAGAAAAATATTGCAAGTCTTTGATTATTTATTTGTGCAGAATGAGGCGTCTAAACGATACCTTGCAAAAATAGGTGTAACTCGTGTATCTGTTGCCGGAGATACACGTTTCGATCGAGTGTTGCAAATTCGTAGTCAGGCAAAAGATTTACCTCTTGTGGGAATTTTTAAGGGTAATTATAAAACGCTTGTAGCCGGAAGTTCCTGGCCTTCGGATGAAGATTTGTTTATTGATTATTTTAATTCTCATCCAGATATAAAGTTGATCATTGCTCCGCACGTAACTGATGAAAATCATTTGGTGCAAATAGTTAGTAAGTTGAAGCGCTCTTCTATTCGTTATTCTCGTGCTGACGAAAAAAATGTGGCTCAGGCAGATTGCTTAATTATTGATTGTTATGGATTGCTGTCGTCGATCTATCGTTATGGTGAGATATCTTATGTCGGTGGTGGTTTTGGCGCAGGTATCCATAATACATTGGAAGCTGCTGTTTATGGAATCCCCGTAATATTTGGTCCCAAGTATCAAAAATTTATGGAGGCAGTTCAACTTATTGAAGCTAAAGGAGCTTTTTCCATTAAGAATAGCGAGGAATTGAACGGACTACTTGATAAATTGCTTTCTGATGATACTTTTTTAAGAGAATCGGGTTCTAAGGCAAGATTTTATGTAACAGAGCATGCCGGTGCGACAGAAAAAATTATGAATATGATCAATTTCTAAGGTGTTTCATTTGTCCAGTATTTAAAATTGTATGTAAAATATCGTTTTTCGTAAGTATCTTTTTCCTTTTATAATTATAAAATGGTGTTTGTATAAAGTAACAAACCGTTTTATTCTCTCCTAATTTGAATTATTCTTTGTATTTTAGAGAAATAATTGAAAAAAGTTTTGCAGATATTGAAACAATGTGTAATTTTGCGTCGCTTAAACAATTGGTTTTTTAAAGCAAATTTAAAATTAAAAATTTATAATATGATTGTAGTACCCGTAAAAGAAGGCGATAATATCGAAAGAGCGCTGAAGAAATTTAAAAGGAAATTTGAGAAGACAGGAGCTGTTAAGGAGCTTAGAAGAAGACAACAATTTGATAAGCCGTCTGTTGTGAAGAGATTAAGACAGGAACACGCCGTTTACGTACAAAAGCTTCAAGAACAAGAAGATTAATATTTCGTAAAACCTTTTGAAATATTGATATTTTTCCTTATATTCGTTGCTATATAATAATAGATGTAACGATATGGCTATAAAAGATTCTTTTTTAAGTTATCTTCAATTTGAACGTAATTATTCTAAGGAGACCCTGTTGAATTATGGTGCAGATATTGAGCAGTTCCAGAAGTTTATAATTGAAGAAAAAGGTTCTTTTGATCCTATAAAAGTAGAATCTGATGAAGTGCGAGAGTGGATTGTTTTTTTAATGGAGAAGAAGTATAATTCTACCTCTGTAAATCGAAAAATAAGTTCGCTTCGTTCATTTTATAAATACCTCTTAAGGAAAGGATTGGTTGTAGTTGATCCATTATCAAAAGTTGTCGGGCCAAAAAAAAAGAAGCCAATACCTTCTTTCGTAAAAGAAAGCCAGATGAATAAACTGCTTGATGATATTGATTTTGGCAAAGGTTTTGAAGGTTGTCGTGATCATCTTATTATTGAAATGTTTTATGCTACAGGTATAAGACTTTCTGAATTAATAAATTTGGATGACAATAATATTGATTTTTCTGCTTCTTTTATTAAAGTTACAGGGAAAAGGAATAAGCAGCGTTTGATACCTTTCGGTGATGAATTAAGATTTGAAATGCAGAAATATGTAAGTATTAGGAATAAAACAATTATTGAAAAGTCGGATGCTTTTTTTGTGAGAAAAAATGGTGTGAGACTTTACAGAAATTTGGTTTATCTTATTGTTAAACGGAATCTGTCAAAGGTAGTTACAATAAAAAAAAGAAGTCCTCATGTTTTGAGGCATACGTTTGCTACGGCAATGCTAAATCATAATGCTGATTTAGGGTCAGTAAAGGAAATTTTAGGACATCAGAACTTAGCTACAACAGAAATATATACGCATACTACATTTGAGGAACTAAAAAAAATATATAAACAAGCTCATCCACGAGCTTAAAAAAAAAGTACTTATGGAAGTCAGAATTCAGTCTATTCATTTTGATGCTTCAGAAAAATTGCAGGCCTTTATCCAAAAGAAAACGGCAAAATTGGAGAAGTTTTATGATGATATAAAGAAAGTTGAAGTGTCACTTAAGGTTATTAAACCCGAAACGGCGGTAAATAAGGAAGCTGGGGTGAAGATCATTGTTCCTAACGGTGAATTATATGCTAACAAAGTTTGCGATTCTTTTGAAGAAGCTGTCGACTTAAGCGTTGAGGCTTTGGGAAAGCAACTAATTAAATACAAAGAAAAGCAGCGAGGGAAATAAAAAAGATGATAATATTTTTGTAGATATAAAATAAATAACTAAATTTGCAGCCGTTTCGCTTTCGTCAAACGTGACGGTTGTTTTTAGGCTTTGCCTCTTTAGCTCAGTTGGCCAGAGCACGTGATTTGTAATCTCGGGGTCGTTGGTTCGAATCCGACAAGAGGCTCGAAGTGAAATATTTTTTAAGGGCAAATACCAGAGTGGCCAAATGGGGCAGACTGTAAATCTGCTGGCTTACGCCTTCGGTGGTTCGAATCCATCTTTGCCCACGACATGGAGAAAAAGTGAGTATGCGGAAATGCGGAAGTAGCTCAGTTGATAGAGCATTAGCCTTCCAAGCTGAGGGTCGCGGGTTTGAGTCCCGTCTTCCGCTCTTGTGTTTTTGCTGTTATAGCTCAGTGGTAGAGCACTTCCTTGGTAAGGAAGAGGTCCCGGGTTCAAGTCCCGGTAACAGCTCCGACTATGTGTGAATGAATGTAAATATGAAGAGAAAGCTGATTATTAATCAAATAAATAACAAGTAAAGCTATGGCTAAAGAGAAATTTGAACGTACCAAACCGCATGTTAATATTGGTACAATTGGTCATGTAGACCACGGTAAAACGACTTTGACTGCTGCTATAACGAAAGTATTAGCAGAAAAAGGATTCTCAAAAAGTGATGAAATTAGGTCTTTTGATCAAATTGATAATGCTCCTGAGGAAAAAGAGAGGGGTATTACTATTAATACTTCTCACGTTGAGTATGAAACTGTAAACCGCCATTATGCGCATGTTGACTGTCCGGGTCATGCCGATTATGTGAAGAACATGGTTACCGGTGCTGCTCAGATGGATGGTGCTATTATTGTTGTCGCTGCTACTGACGGCCCAATGCCTCAGACTCGCGAGCATATCCTCTTAGCACGTCAGGTAAATGTACCACGCTTAGTTGTATTCATGAATAAGTGTGATATGGTTGATGATGAAGAAATGTTAGAGCTTGTTGAAATGGAAATGAGAGATCTTCTTACTTTCTATGATTTTGACGGTGAAAATACTCCTTTCATTAGAGGCTCAGCTCTTGGTGCACTTAATGGTGTAAAGAAATGGGAAGACAAGGTTATGGAATTGATGGATGCTGTTGATACTTGGATCCCTCTACCAAAACGTGATGTTGATAAACCTTTCTTAATGCCTGTAGAGGATGTCTTTTCTATTACTGGCCGTGGTACAGTTGCTACAGGACGTATAGAACAAGGTATAGTAAAAGTTGGCGATGAGGTCGAGCTTCTTGGCTTGGGCGAAGATAAAAAATCAGTTGTTACTGGTGTCGAAATGTTTCGTAAAATTCTTGACGAAGGTGAAGCTGGTGATAATGTAGGTTTACTTCTTCGTGGTATTGATAAGGAAGAAATCAAACGTGGTATGGTTCTTTGCCATCCAGGTCAGATTAAACCTCATTCTAAATTCCAAGCTGAAGTTTACATCTTGAAAAAAGAAGAGGGTGGTCGTCATACTCCTTTCCATAATAACTATCGTCCGCAATTCTACTTGCGTACAATGGATTGTACAGGTGAAATTACTCTTCCGGAAGGAACTGAAATGGTAATGCCAGGTGATAATATCACAATTACTGTTAATCTGATTTATCCAGTAGCATTAAATGAGGGCTTGCGCTTCGCTATTCGTGAAGGTGGTCGTACCGTTGGTGCTGGACAGATTACTAAGGTATTTGAGTAAACTAATAATCAGTGCCCCGTTTTATCGGGGACTGATTTTTCTTAAAACACGGGAGTAGCTCAGTTGGTAGAGCACCGGTCTCCAAAACCGGGTGTCGGGAGTTCGAGCCTCTCCTTCCGTGCTAATTTATGAAATATGAAGAAAGTAATAGCTTATATTAAAGATTCTTACGACGAACTTGTACATAAAGTTACGTGGCCAACTTATTCAGAACTTACTCACAGTGCAGTAGTTGTGTTATATGCTTCCCTAGTTATTGCATTGGTTGTTTTCGTTATGGATTTTTGTTTCCAGAATTTCATGGAACAAATTATTTATCCTCATTAAAAAAGTATTAAATGTCTGAGATTGAGAAAAAATGGTATGTTTTGCGAGCTATAGGTGGTAAAGAGGCTAAGGCAAAAGAGTATATCGACGCCGAAATTAAAAATAGTAATTTAGGTGACTATGTGTCTCAGGTATTGATACCCTCTGAAAAAGTGTACCAAATTCGCAATGGTAAAAAAGTTGCAATGGATAGAAATTATCTTCCAGGGTATATTTTAGTAGAGGCTATTCTTGTAGGTGAAACGCCTCATCTATTAAGTCAGACTCCTAATGTGATAGGTTTTTTGGGCGGGCTTGATCATCCAACTGCTTTAAGGCAGTCTGAGGTGAATCGTATTTTAGGTAAAGTTGACGAGCTTCAAGAGATAGGTGAGGAATTAAATATCCCTTATATCGTTGGCGATACTGTAAAAGTTACTAATGGCCCATTTAGCGGATTCAGTGGTATTATTGAAGAAGTTAATAATGAAAAAAAGAAATTGACAGTCATGGTAAAAATTTTTGGGCGGAAAACGCCTCTCGAATTAGGCTTTTTACAAGTGGAAAAGGAATAAAGCAGATGTTACGCTGTGTATGTTCTTCGTTTTTATTTATATATTAAATTAATAGAAAATGGCTAAAGAAGTTGCTGGATTAATCAAATTACAGATTAAGGGTGGCGCCGCAAATCCTTCTCCTCCCGTAGGCCCTGCATTGGGTTCAAAGGGTATAAATATCATGGAGTTTTGCAAGCAATTTAATGCCAAGACTCAAGACAGTGCTGGTAAAATTTTACCTGTTATTATTACCTATTATACAGATAAAAGTTTTGATTTTGTTGTCAAGACTCCTCCTGTTGCTGTTCAATTGCTTGCTATGGCAAGCTTGAAGAGCGGTTCTGCAGAACCTAATCGTAATAAGGTTGCTGAATTGACTTGGGATCAAGTGCGTTCTATTGCTCAAGACAAAATGGTCGACTTAAATTGTTTTACAGTTGAGTCTGCAATGAGAATGGTTGCTGGCACAGCTCGTAGTATGGGCATAACCGTAAAAGGGGAGTTCCCTATTAATAATTAATTATTAAACTTCAATTCAAATGAGTAAACTTACAAAAAACGAGAAGTTAGCTGCAGAGAAAATTGAAGCAGGGAAGGCATATTCTCTCCTTGATGCCTCATCTTTGGTAAAAGAAATTTCTTATACCAAGTTTGATGCTTCGTTGGATATCGATGTCGCTTTAGGTGTTGATCCTCGCAAGTCTAACCAAATGGTGAGGGGGGTTGTATCTCTTCCTCATGGAACTGGTAAGAATGTGCGAGTTTTGGTACTGTGTACATCGGATGCTGAAGCTGCTGCAAAAGAAGCAGGTGCTGATTATGTTGGTCTTGACGATTATATTGCTAAGATCAAAGGTGGATGGACGGATGTTGATGTTATCATCACTATGCCCTCCGTAATGGGAAAAATAGGACCTTTAGGTCGTGTGCTTGGTCCTCGTGGATTAATGCCTAATCCTAAAAGTGGTACTGTTACTATGGATGTTGCTAAGGCTGTTAAAGAAGTAAAACAAGGCAAAATCGATTTTAAAGTTGATAAAAGTGGTATTGTACATACTTCAATTGGAAAGATTTCATTTAGTGCTGAACAGATTTACGATAATGCAAAACTTTTCATCACGACTTTGATCAAGCTTAAACCGAGTTCGGCTAAGGGTACATATATTAAGAGCATTTATCTTTCAAGTACAATGAGTCCGGGTATTAAGATTGACCCGAAGTCTATTGCTGAGGTCAAATAATAAGTATAATTATGAGAAAGGAAGATAAAAGTAAGGTTATTGAGAATATTGTCTCAACTGTTAAGGAATACAGTCATTTTTATTTGATTGATGTTTCATCATTGAATGCTGCTGATACTTTTGTTTTAAGAAAAGAATGTTTTGAGTCCGACATTAAATTGATGGTCGTTAAAAACAGTCTTCTCCATAAGGCATTGGATGTTTTGGATGTTGATTATTCTCCTGTCTATGATTGTTTAAAGGGTACTACTGCTGTTATGTTTTGTAACGTAGCTAATGCTCCTGCAAAATTGATTAAGGATAAAGCTAAAAATGGTATTCCTGCTTTAAAAGCAGCATACGTTGAAGAGGGTTTCTATATTGGTGGAGATCAGTTGGATGCTCTTGTTTCTATAAAGAGTAAAAACGAACTTATTGCGGATGTTATTGCTCTATTGCAATCTCCTGCCAAAAATGTCGTCTCAGCTCTTCAATCAAGTGGAAACACTATACATGGAGTTTTGAAAACTCTTAGTGAAAAATAATTTTTTTTATATTTTTATTTAGTAAATAAACAAATTAAATTCATACTAAAATGGCAGATTTGAAAGCTCTTGCAGAACAATTAGTTAACTTAAAAGTATTAGAGGTTAATGAACTTGCAACTATTCTTAAAGATGAATATGGTATTGAACCAGCTGCTGCAGCTGTTGCAGTTGCTACTGGTCCCGCAGCTGGTGGTGCAGTTGCTGAAGAAAAAACTTCTTTCGATGTAGAATTGAAGAGTGCTGGTGCAGCTAAACTTAAAGTTGTTAAAGCAGTAAAAGAAGCATGTGGTCTTGGCTTGAAAGAGGCTAAAGATTTAGTTGACGCTGCTCCTAGCGTTTTAAAACAAGGTTTATCAAAAGATGATGCTGAATCATTGAAAAAAACATTGGAAGAAGCTGGAGCTGAAGTTGAACTTAAATAGTATTTGCCTGTTAATCAGGTGTAACGGTTAGGAATCCTTTTTACGAGGGGTTCTTAACCTTTTTATGCATATATTTCTTATTAAGTTCTTCTAATTCATTATCAGATGTCTTCAAATATTGTAAATCAAAGAGTTAATTTTGCTTCAACCCAAAATCCACTTGTATATCCGGATTTTCTTGAAGTACAATTGAAGTCATTCCAAGACTTTCTCCAATTGGATACTCCTCCTGAAAGCCGTAAGAATGAGGGGCTTTACAAAGTTTTTGCTGAAAATTTTCCAATTACGGATACAAGAAACAATTTTGTTCTTGAGTTTTTGGATTATTATATAGATCCACCTCGCTATTCTATTGATGAATGTATAGAGAGGGGGTTAACGTATAGTGTACCACTGAAAGCTAAACTAAAGCTTTATTGTACTGACCCTGATCATGAGGATTTTGATACGGTGGTGCAAGATGTCTTTTTAGGTCCTATTCCGTATATGACCGATAAGGCCACTTTTGTAATTAACGGTGCTGAGCGTGTTATCGTTTCGCAGTTACATAGATCTCCAGGGGTCTTTTTTGGCCAAAGCCTTCATGCTAATGGAACGAAATTATATTCTGCTCGTATTATTCCCTTTAAGGGCTCATGGATCGAATTTGCAACGGATATTAACAATGTGATGTATGCATATATTGATCGTAAAAAGAAGTTGCCTGTTACAACTTTACTTAGAGCAATAGGGTTCGAAAACGATAAAGATATTCTTGAAATATTTAATCTTGCTGAAGAAGTTAAGGCTAATAAAACTAATCTCAAAAAAGTATTAGGGCGAAAACTTGCCGCACGTGTTCTTAAAACCTGGGTGGAGGATTTTGTTGATGAGGATACTGGTGAAGTTGTTTCTATTGAGAGGAATGAAGTTATTATTGATCGTGAAATAGTCATTGAGGACAAGCATATTGATATGATTCTAGAGTCTGGTGTTCAATCTATTCTTATTCATAAGGATGATTCATCTCAATCAGATTATTCTATTATATATAATACTTTGCAGAAAGATCCTAGTAATTCTGAAAAGGAGGCTGTGTTGTATATTTATCGTCAGTTGCGAAATGCCGACCCTGCTGATGATTCTAGTGCTCGTGAGGTTATTAATAATTTGTTTTTTTCTGATAAACGTTATGATCTTGGTACTGTTGGGCGCTATAAGATAAACAAAAAATTAAATCTTAAAACTGATATTTCTGTTCGAGTATTGACGAAAGAGGATATTATTGAGATTATTAAGTATTTAATTGAACTTATTAATTCAAAAGCTGATGTTGATGATATTGATCATTTGAGTAATCGCCGTGTACGTACTGTTGGTGAGCAACTCTCTAATCAGTTCGCTATTGGTTTGGCTAGAATGGCTCGTACTATTCGTGAACGCATGAATGTTCGCGATAATGAGGTGTTTACTCCTATAGATTTGATAAATGCGAAGACAATTTCTTCGGTTATTAATTCTTTCTTCGGTACAAATGCGTTATCTCAGTTTATGGATCAAACTAATCCTTTGGCAGAAATCACCCATAAACGCCGCATATCAGCTTTAGGCCCTGGCGGTCTTTCTCGTGAGCGTGCAGGATTTGAAGTCCGTGATGTGCATTATACACATTATGGTCGTTTATGTCCCATAGAAACGCCAGAGGGCCCAAATATTGGCTTGATTTCTTCGTTGTGTGTGTATGCGAAAATTAATAGTTTAGGCTTTATAGAGACTCCTTATCGTAAAGTTAAAGATTGTAAAGTTGATTTTTCTGACGATGGTTTGGTTTATATGACTGCTGATGAAGAAGAAGGTGAAATTATAGCACAGGGCAATGCTCAATTAAATGACAAAGGTGAGTTTGTCAATGATAGAATTAAATCTCGAAAAGATGCCGATTTTCCTGTAGTTGCTCCTGCGGATGTTGATTATATGGATGTATCTCCTCAGCAGATTGCTTCTATAGCAGCTGCGCTTATTCCATTTTTGGAACATGATGATGCAAATCGTGCATTAATGGGCTCAAATATGATGAGGCAAGCTGTTCCTTTATTAAGGTCCCAAGCTCCTATTGTCGGTACAGGTATTGAAGCTCAGTTGGCTAGAGATTCACGTACGCAGATTACTGCTGAGGGTGATGGTATGGTAGAATTTGTAGATGCAACAAAGATACGGATTCGTTATGATCGTACTGATGACCAAGAATTTGTGAGTTTTGATTCACCAGTAAAGGAATATATGATTCCGAAATTTAGGAAAACAAATCAAAGTATGACAGTTGATTTGCGGCCTATTTGTAGTGAAGGGCAGAAGGTTAAGAAAGGTGATATCTTGACGGAAGGTTATTCAACTGAGAATGGAGAGTTAGCGTTAGGTATAAATCTTCTTGTTGCTTATATGCCTTGGAAAGGCTACAATTATGAGGATGCAATTGTGTTGAATGAGCGTGTCGTTAGAGAAGATTTACTTACTTCTATTCATGTTGATGAATATTCTCTTGAGGTTCGAGAGACGAAGAGGGGTATGGAAGAATTAACTTCTGATATTCCTAATGTAAGTGAGGATGCTACTAAGGATTTGGATGAGAATGGTATTGTTAGAATCGGTGCTCGTATCCAACCAGGAGATATTATGATCGGTAAAATTACGCCGAAAGGTGAATCTGATCCTTCTCCTGAAGAAAAACTTCTGCGTGCAATATTCGGGGATAAAGCCGGAGATGTTAAGGATGCTTCATTGAAGGCTTCTCCTTCTTTGAAAGGAGTTGTTATCAATAAAAAACTTTTTTCCCGTGTTGTTAAAAATCGCAGTTCAAAATTAGTAGAAAAGGAACGGTTACTGAAAATAGACGATGAGTTTGAATCAAGTTCATCGGATCTGAAGAAAATACTAATAAACAAATTGGTTATCCTTACTAAAGGAAAAGTATCTGAGGGTGTTAAAGATTTTATGGGAGCAGAGGTGATAGCCAAGGGGAGCCCGTTTATAGTATCTGATATGGAGGCTCTTGATTATACTTCTGTTCAGTTAACGGATTGGACAAAAGATGAGCGTACGAATCGCATGATCCATGTATTAATCATGAACTTTATAAAAAAATATAAAGTGCTTGATGCTGAAATGAAGCGTAAGAAATTCGCTATTACCATTGGTGATGAATTGCCTTCAGGAATAATTCAGATGGCTAAAGTTTATATAGCTAAGAAGCGTAAAATTGGAGTAGGTGATAAAATGGCTGGTCGTCATGGTAATAAAGGTATTGTCTCACGTGTTGTTCGCCAAGAAGATATGCCTTTCCTTGAGAATGGTACTCCTGTTGATATTGTTTTAAATCCATTGGGCGTGCCTTCTCGTATGAATATTGGTCAGATTTTTGAAGCCGTATTGGGGCGTTGCGGTAAAATACTTGGGCAGAAATATTCTACTCCGATTTTTGATGGAGTTTCTCTTGATGAATTAGATAAATTAACGGAGAAAGCTGGATTGCCAAAGTATTGTAAGACTGTGTTGTTTGATGGTGGTTCCGGTGAAAAATTTGATCAAGAAGCTACTGTGGGTGTAACTTATATGCTGAAATTAGGTCATATGGTAGAAGATAAAATGCATGCTCGTTCAATAGGACCTTATTCATTGATAACTCAACAGCCTCTAGGAGGTAAAGCACAATTCGGTGGCCAAAGGTTTGGAGAAATGGAGGTTTGGGCCCTTGAAGGTTTTGGAGCTTCTCATGTTCTTCAAGAAATTCTTACGATTAAATCGGATGATGTTGTCGGTCGCTCAAAAGCTTATGAAGCTATTGTTAAGGGAGAACCGATGCCTCAGCCTGGAATACCAGAATCTTTGAATGTATTATTGCATGAACTTCAAGGATTGTGTTTAAGTATTCATCTCGAATAGTTTTGATTTTAGTATCAATTTTGAATTAGATAGAATATGGCTTTTAGAAATGAAAATAAGGTAAATAGTAATTTCTCGAAAATTTCAATTGGTTTGGCTTCTCCTGAAGAAATTCTTGAGAATTCAAGTGGTGAAGTTTTAAGACCCGAGACTATAAATTACCGTACTTATAAACCTGAACGTGATGGTCTTTTTTGCGAACGAATTTTCGGTCCAGTTAAAGATTATGAGTGTCATTGTGGTAAGTATAAACGTATTCGTTATAAGGGTATCGTTTGTGATCGATGTGGTGTTGAAGTGACGGAAAAGAAGGTTCGCCGTGAAAGGATGGGACATATTCAGCTTGTTGTGCCTGTGGCACATATCTGGTATTTCCGTTCTCTGCCTAATAAAATAGGTTATTTACTTGGACTTCCAACAAAGAAACTCGATTCGATCATTTATTATGAACGATATGTTGTTATTCAATCTGGAGTCAAGGCTGCAGATGGTGTTAATCAGTATGATTTATTGTCTGAAGATGAGTATTTGGAAATTCAGGATGCTCTTCCTAAGGATAATCAATTTTTGGAGGATGCAGACCCGAATAAATTTATCGCTAAAATGGGTGCAGAAGCTATCTATGATTTGCTTTCACGCCTTGATTTAGATAGTTTATCTTATGAACTTCGTAATCGCGCAGGTAACGATTCTTCTCAACAACGTAAAAATGAAGCATTGAAGCGTCTCCATGTTGTAGAATCTTTTAGAAGCTCCCGCGGTCGAAATAAGCCTGAGTGGATGATTGTTAAGATTGTTCCTGTTATTCCTCCAGACTTGCGTCCATTAGTTCCATTGGATGGTGGTCGTTTTGCTACATCTGATTTAAATGATCTTTATCGTCGTGTTATTATTCGTAATAATCGATTGAAGCGATTAATTGAGATAAAGGCTCCTGATGTCATTTTACGTAATGAAAAACGTATGCTTCAAGAAGCTGTTGATTCTTTGTTTGATAATTCTCGTAAGTCTAGTGCTGTTAAAACCGACTCAAATCGTCCTTTAAAATCTCTGTCTGATAGTTTAAAGGGTAAGCAAGGTAGGTTTCGTCAAAATTTATTAGGTAAGCGTGTTGACTATTCGGCTCGTTCAGTTATTGTAGTTGGTCCTGAATTAAAAATGGGTCAATGTGGTATTCCTAAATTGATGGCTGCCGAATTGTATAAACCGTTTATTATACGTAAACTCATTGAGCGGGGTATTGTTAAGACTGTAAAGTCTGCAAAAAAAATAGTGGACCGTAAGGAACCTGTAATATGGGATATTCTTGAGCATGTAATGAAGGGACATCCTGTCCTTTTAAATCGTGCTCCGACTCTTCACCGTCTAGGCATACAGGCTTTTCAACCGATTATGATAGAAGGTAAAGCGATTCAATTACATCCGCTTGCGTGTACAGCCTTTAATGCTGATTTTGATGGTGATCAAATGGCTGTTCATTTACCCTTAGGGAATGAGGCTGTATTAGAAGCTCAATTGTTAATGTTTGAGCCTCATAATATTTTGAACCCAGCTAACGGTGCCCCTATTACTGTGCCTGCTCAAGACATGGTCCTCGGTTTGTATTATATTACGAAATTAAGGGATGGAGCTCTTGGTGAAGGCATGGCTTTTTATGGCTCTGAAGAAGCTTTAATTGCTTACCATTTAGGTAAAGTAGACATTCATGCAAAAGTTAAGGTCGTAGTTAAAGATTTAAATGAAAAAGGCGAGGTAGATGATATTATGCGTGATACATCTGTTGGCCGTGTAATTGTAAATGGAATTATACCAGATGAGGTTGGTTTTATTAACGAGATTATTTCAAAGAAATCTCTTCGTGATATTATTAGTAATGTCATTAAAGTATGTGGTATGTCTCGTGCAGCCGATTTCTTGGACGGTATTAAGGATTTAGGATTTAAAATGGCATTTAAAGGTGGTTTATCATTCAACTTGGGAGATATCATTATTCCGAAGGAGAAGGATGAGCTTGTTCAGAGAGGCTATAAAGATGTAGAGCAAGTTGTTAATGATTATAATATGGGTTTCATTACTAATAATGAAAGATATAATCAGGTTATTGATATATGGACTCATATTAATTCGGAATTATCAAACATTCTAATGAAGACTATTTCTTCTGATGATCAAGGTTTTAATTCTGTTTATATGATGCTTGATTCTGGGGCGCGTGGTTCAAAAGAACAAATTCGTCAGTTGTCAGGTATGCGTGGATTGATGGCTAAACCTCAAAAAGCAGGAGCCGAAGGAGGGCAGATCATAGAAAATCCTATCCTCTCTAATTTTAAAGAGGGGCTTTCTGTATTGGAATATTTTATTTCAACTCATGGAGCTCGCAAAGGTTTAGCGGATACTGCTTTGAAAACAGCTGATGCCGGATATCTGACAAGACGTTTAGTTGATGTTTCGCATGATGTTATTATTACTGAGGAAGATTGTGGAACTTTACGAGGTTTAGTCTGCACAGCTTTGAAAAATGATGATGAAGTAATTTCTTCTTTGTATGAGCGTATACTTGGGCGTGTGTCAGTTCATGATATTATAGATCCTACTACTGGTGATTTAATTATTACTGGTGGAGATGAGATAACTGAAGTCATAGCTAGGAAAATTGAGGAATCCCCAATAGAAAGTGTGGAAATTCGTTCTGTATTAACATGTGAGGCAAAGAAGGGTGTTTGTGCTAAATGTTACGGACGAAACTTAGCGACTAGTCGTATGGTTCAAAGAGGTGAGGCGGTGGGCGTTATTGCTGCGCAGTCTATAGGTGAACCAGGAACTCAGTTGACTTTGCGTACATTTCATGCCGGTGGTACAGCTGCTAATATTGCTGCAAATGCAAGTATTATTGCAAAGAATCATTCTAAGCTTATTTTTGAGGAATTGCGTACTGTTGATATAGCTGATGATGATGCTCAGAAGGCGAAAATAGTAGTTAGTCGTTTGGCAGAAGTTCGTTTTGTCGATGTAAATACAGGTATCGTACTTTCTTCTCATAACGTACCTTATGGTTCTACTCTTTATGCAAGTGATGGTGATACTGTTGATCCGGGTAAACTTATTGCAAAGTGGGATCCCTTTAACGCTGTAATCGTTACGGAAACAACTGGAAAAGTTGCTTTTGAAGGTGTCTTAGAAAATGTTACATATAAGGTAGAGTCAGATGAAACAACAGGTCTCCGTGAGATAATAATAATAGAGTCTAAAGATAAATCTAAAATTCCAAGTGCTCATATCTTGGCTGAAGATGGAGATTTAATTCGTACCTATAATCTACCTGTTGGTGGGCATGTAATTATTGAAGATGGTCAACGTGTAAAAGGTGGTGATGTTATAGTTAAGATACCTAGGGCTGTAGGTAAAGCTGGTGATATTACTGGTGGACTTCCCCGAGTTACTGAATTATTTGAGGCTCGTAATCCGTCAAATCCTGCTGTGGTTTCTGAAATTGATGGTGAGGTAACAATGGGCAAGATAAAACGTGGTAATCGTGAAATTATAGTTACATCAAAGGGTGGAGAAGTTAAGAAATATCTTGTAGCATTGTCTAAACAGATTTTAGTACAAGAAAATGATTATGTTCGGGCTGGTACTCCGTTATCAGATGGTGCTATAACTCCTTCTGATATATTGGCTATAAAGGGTCCTACTGCCGTTCAAGAATATATCGTTAATGAAGTACAAGATGTATATCGGCTTCAAGGTGTTAAAATTAATGATAAACATTTTGAAATCATTGTCCGCCAAATGATGCGTAAGGTTCAAATAAATGATCCTGGTGATACACATTTCCTAGAACAAGAGATTGTTGATAAATTGGATTTTATGGATGAGAATGATCGAATATGGGGAAAGAAAGTCGTATTTGATATTGGCGATTCGCAAAACATGAAGTTAGGGCAAATTGTTACGGCTCGTAAGTTGCGTGATGAGAATAGTATGTTAAAACGTCGTGATTTGAAGCCTGTAACAGTCCGAGAAGCATTACCAGCTACATCTACACAGATTCTTCAAGGTATTACGCGTGCTGCTTTGCAGACATCTAGTTTTATGTCAGCTGCTTCTTTTCAAGAAACGACTAAAGTTTTGAATGAGGCTGCTATCAATGGGCGTGTTGATAAATTGGAAGGAATGAAAGAAAATGTGATATGTGGTCATTTAATACCCGCAGGTACTGGTTTGCGCGATTATGATAAAATAATCGTAGGCTCGAAAGAGGAGTATGATCGTATACTTGCTAATAAAAAAACTGTTCTTGATTATAATGAAGTTGAGTAGTAAGTAATAACTTTTAAACATAAGGCAATTACGGTTTTATACTGTAATTGCCTTTTTCCTTTCAAAGTATTGAGGTTTTTAATTCGTGTGTAAGTTTTCGTTTGGTATTTTGATATGATGAAGAAAGGCAATAGATTTATTTTGTATATACTTTTTTGTTTTGATAATAAAAAATAGTATTTCAAATTTTGTCATCAAATCCATGGCAAAGTCTTGTATGATAATATCTTAAATTAAATAGTCGGTCCTTAAAAAGTCATGAGAAAAAGTAAAGAGAATAGAACGTCGTGTTTTGATTCTCTTTACTTTTATTCATTGCGATTATTGCTTTTATTAAATCAAGGCACAAAAGAAAGACTTTTCTGATCCATCTTCTTATATTGAAGGCCATTGCGGCCAATAATGCGTTCTTTATATCCCCAACAAAGCCTTTGAGATAGTTTCTTCCCATTCGGTAATCATTTTTAGCATGACCAAAGATTGGTTCTATAGCCGCTCTGCGTCGGAAACGCATCCGCATTTTCTTCTTTTCATAGTTTGTGGCAGACTCCGACAACACTTTAGGACTAATAATCTGTACCCCTTCTATTTTTTTTCTGCCCCGATAGCCTCGGTCCACGGATGCTTCCTTTGCTTGTATTCCTATTATGCGTTTATGAATTTTCAGCGTTTCTTCCAATGTGTTTCCGTCATAAGGATTCCCCTTAAATGTTGCAACCGAAACAATTACATTCGTTGTACGGGTAATGCCAAAAGAAACTTTGGATCCAAACTCATAAGGTTTGTGTTCTTTGCCTTTGGCTATGCAACTAACTTCCGGCTCATGCAGGGAATAAATTTTGTTTTTATCTTTTTTCTTCTGTGATAATACCTCCTTAAACAGGGTCAGTTGATCTTGAGCAGCTCCCTGAGGAAGTAATCTTTCCAATTCACGAATCAGACGCCAAGCGATTGTTTTTATCTTTCTGGCTGCTGCCATCGCCTTCTTCCTGTTACGTGGATGATTGCGAAAGCGCTGAAGCAACAGGCATCTCTTCACTGTTCGTGTATAGCTCTGACGCAGCTGAAGATTATAAACGTTAGCCAGTTTGCGACATTTCTCTATGATTCTCATCTGTAGTTTGGCATCTGTGGGATAAGTGATGTTTTTTTCCTGAACAGTGGTATCTATACACAGTTTGTCTTGCTTCCCGTCTTTACCCTGAAGGTCAACACTCATCTTGAATATTCTCTCTATTCCGTCTTGGCCTATTCTATTCCTGAAGTGAACCAAATCACTCGGATTACAGGGAAACTCCCATAGAAAGTGCTCCATTCCACCAAAGTATTGGTAGTAAGGATTCTCTGTCCAGCGAGCCACTACTGATTCATCTGATAAGTTATACAGCTGTTTGAGAATAAGCAAAGAGACCATCAAACGAATCGGTTTGGCCGGACGACCAAAATTAATGTAATATTTTGAAAGGTCAGATTCCAGAGAGGACCAATCAATTCTTTCCGATAACAAGTAAAGGGCTTGTTGGGGATTTAACTGTTCTTTTAAGGTAGGTTGAAAGATATTCATCTGACCTTTTAATCTATTTTTGTCTAACATATCTGCAAGATTTATACCATAAAGATAATAAATCTTGCAAATATAACAAAGGATTATGAGCCTTATTACTCT